>JANLUW010000107.1:0-3205 GCA_031363645.1 Rhizobacter sp.
GCGGTCTCGGTGCGCCGCGGGTCGATGCAGACCAGCTTCGCGCCGGCGCGCTTGGCCTGCTGCGCGAAGGTCCAGAAGTGCAGGTTCGAGGTGATCGAGTTGCTGCCCCAGACCAGGATCAGCCGGCTCTCGGCATAGAACTCGAGGTGCATGCCGACCTTGCCGCCGTAGGTCGCGGCGAGCGCCTCGCCACCAGCGCTCGAGCAGATCGTGCGGTCGAGCATCGACGCGCCGAGTTTGTTGAAAAAACGTGCCGCCATGCTCTCGCCCTGCACCAGCCCCATCGTGCCGGCGTAGCTGTACGGCACGATCGCCTGCGGGTCGCGTGCGGCGATCGCCGACAGGCGCGCGGCAATGTCGTCGAGCGCTTGTTGCCAACCCACGCGCACGAACTGGCCACTGCCCTTGGGCCCGCTGCGCCTCATCGGGTGCAGCACACGCTCGGCGTGGTACGTGCGCTCGGGGTAGCGCGAAACCTTGGTGCACAACGCGCCGTGCGTCGGCGGGTGATCGAGGTCACCCTGCACCTTGATCGCACGGCCATTTTCGACCGTGACGACAATTGCGCAGGTGTCGGGGCAGTCATGCGGACAAGCGGCGCGAACGAGGGTCGTGTTCATGGAGGTGAACTATTGCACACGGCCCGCCTTCTCGATCGTCTTCAGCGGGCCACAACCAGTGGTCCGGAGCGCGCGAACCCCTATGCTCGCGCGGGTTGGGAAACTCCAGACGGGCGCCATACAGCCATACCGCGAGCGCCCTGAACACCATCGTTGAGGACACCATGAAACGTCGTGACGTTATCAAGTGGCTCGCAGGTTCGAGCGCCGCGTTGGCGCTGCCCGCATTGGCCCAGAACAACCGCATCGTGCTCGGCCAGTCGGCCGCGTTCAGCGGCCCCGCCGCGCAGCTCGGCATCCAGTTGAATATGGGCGCCAAGATCTTCTTCAATGCGCTCAACGCCAGCGGTGGCGTCAACGGCAGCACGGTCGAGTTGCGCACGCTCGACGACGGCTACGAACCCGACCGGTGCAAAGCCAATACCGAGAAGTTCATCAAGGACGACGTGTTCGCGCTGTTTGGCTATGTCGGCACGCCTACCTGCCTGGCGGCGCTGCCCCAGGTGGTCGACTCCAAGATCCCGTTCTTCGGCCCGTTCACCGGCGCCGAGGCGCTGCGCGAGCCGTTCCACAAGTCGGTGTTCCACTTGCGCGCTTCCTACTACGACGAGACCGCGCTGATCGTCAGGCAGCTCACCGCGCTCGGCCTGAAGAAGATTGCGGTGTTCTACCAAAACGATGCCTACGGCAAGGCCGGCCTCGAGGGCGTGACCCGCGCGCTGAAGGCCCAAGACCTGGCACCCGTGGCGCTCGGCACAGTCGAGCGCAACACGGTCAACGTGGCCCAGGCGGTCAAAGACATCGCCGCGAAGATGCCCGACGCGGTGGTGCAGATCGGCGCGTACAAATCGTGCGCCGCGTTTATCCGCGAGGCGCGCAAGGCCGGCTACGGCGGCACCTTCTTCAACGTGTCGTTCGTCGGCACGCAGGCGCTCGCCGACGAGCTCGGCAAGGAAGCCCGCGGCATCGTGGTGAGCCAGGTGATGCCGTTCCCGTTTTCGACCACGACCGCGATCTCACGCGAGTACCTCGAGGCGGTGCGCAAGTCCGGCGGGGAGGCGCAGCCGAACTATTCGAGCATGGAGGGCTACTTGGCCGCGAAGGTGTTGACCGAGGGCTTGAAGCGCGCGGCGCGCAACCCCTCGCGCGAGCAATTGATCAGCGCGCTGGAGACGATTCATAACGGCAACTTCGGCGGCTTCTCGGTCGAATTCGGCCCGAAGGACCACGTGGCCTCGCGCTTCGTCGATCTTTCGATGCTGACCGAAGACGGCAAGGTTCGGCGCTGACTCCCGGCAGTGACGATCGGGCGCCCGGTCGCTGGAGCGGCGCATTGCGCTTGGATAACATCCGCCCGGCGTCCATGACGAACAGGCGGCGGCGAGATGTTCAAAAAAGCGTCCAACAAGGCGATCCTCCAGTCCATCGCGTCGGCCTACGGGGCCGGGCAGAAGACGGTCGAGCAGGCGATCGACGATGCGCTCGAAGCGTCGATGCAGCACATCGGCTGCGCCCGCATCAGCCTGTGGCGCTTTGAAAATGACGGTGGCGCGCGCGGGCTGCGCTGCTTCGTCGCCAAGCTTGTGGGCCAGCCAACGACCGACGACTCGACGCTGCTCGCCGAAGACCAATACCGCGCGTATTACGCCGCGCTGGTGCAGCGCTCGGCCTTCGTCTCCGACGACGCGATGCGCGACCCGCAGCTGCTGGCGATGCGCGGCGGCTACCTGCTGCAGAACGGCATCACGGCACTGCTCGACATCCCGGTGACGATCAACGGCCGCGCCTACGGCATCGTTTGCTGCGAGCAACTCGGCACGGCGTACCGCTGGTCGCCGCAGCAAATTCGCACCGCACGGGAGACGGTCACACGGGCCGGCCTGTTGCTGGCGCAGGAGTCGACGATCCGGCTCGGCACGCTCGAATCGATGCCGATCGAGCCGTTCTGAGGCCCGACCCCTGCGGTCGGTGAGGTCGGTGAGGTCGGTGGGGCGGCGCTAGACTCACGGTTTCCCGGTCAGATCGCAGGCCTCCCAGGGCATGCGAAAGCACCGGGCACGCAGCCTGGAGCCTCGAATGCGCATGATCGAATCCATCCTCGCCGACGCGGCGGCCATTGCCGCGGTGCGACGCGACATCCACGCCCACCCCGAGTTGTGTTTCAAAGAGGAACGCACGGCTGACGTGATCGCCAAACAGCTCACCGACTGGGGCATTCCGATCCACCGCGGCATGGGCACGACCGGCGTGGTCGCGATCCTCACAAGCGGCAGCAGCGAACGCGCCGTCGGCCTGCGCGCCGACATCGACGCGCTGCCGATGACCGAGCACAACACCTTCGCGCACGCGAGCAAACACCCCGGCAAGATGCACGCCTGCGGCCACGACGGCCACACCGCGATGCTGCTCGCCGCCGCCAAGCACCTGGCCAGGCACCGATCCTTCGACGGCACCGTCTACCTGATCTTCCAGCCCGCCGAGGAAGGCGGCGGCGGCGCGCGCGAGATGATCAAGGACGGTCTGTTCGACAAGTTCCCGATGGAAGCGGTGTTCGGCGCCCACAACTGGCCGGGCATGGCGGTCGG
>JANLUW010000115.1:0-3324 GCA_031363645.1 Rhizobacter sp.
GTGTGCTGGCGAAAGCTCTGGTGTTCTTCGCGATCCGGCGGCTCTTTCGCGGCAAAACACATACCAACATCGGCATCACCATCGTCAGTGCGGCCAGGCCGTCGATCGTCGTCCCGCCGTACTTCACAGCGAGCGGCGGCGCGAACAGCACCGCCATCACCGTGCCCGAATTGCCGGCGCCGGCGATGCCCATCGCCAGGCCCCTGTACTTCGGCGGGAACCAACCCGAACCGAGCGAGAGCGCACCGCCGAAGCTGCCACCGGCGATGTCTAGCAGCACGGCCATGGCCAGCACTTCGTCGTGGGTGTCGACGAACTAGTAGCCGTAGAACAGCGCGACGACGATCAGCCCCATCTCGACCATCGCCGCGTTTTTGCGGCCGATGTATTGCGGCAGAACACCGAGCGGAGAGCGCATCAGCGCGCCGGCGATCATGGGCACCGAGACCATGAAACCCTTTTGCGCCGCGTCGAAATGAAAGGCCTCGCCGATAAACGGCGCCATCGCGCCGTTGAGCACCCAGATCGCGAAGGTGAAGTCGAAGTAAAGAAAGGCGGCGAACAACGTCGGTGCGTGCCCAGCCTTCAGGAAATTTTTGAACCCGGTCCATGCGCCCCCGTGAGTGAAATGAGTTGTTCGCGCGCCTCGAATTCGACGCACTGGCGCCAACGATGCGAACACCGTGCCATGGCGGGCGCAGCTATCATCAACTTAGGGGTTGACTGGCTTATGTGCGAGTAGCTGCTTGCCATTGGCGAGCCCCGAGACCAAGATGAATCGACGTGCACGTGCCGTGCCGCCGACGTTGCACGAGGAATGCTGATTTGATGAACGAGACGACACCGGCTTTGTCGCAGGAGCGCACCGCAGCGGCGCGCTCGTTGGCGCGCGCACTCGAGACCGATTCCGCGGACCTGGCGGCGGTGTTGCTCGAAATGCTCGACCGGGTCGATGTGCTGCTGGCCATCAAAGACGTTGCGACCGGCCGCTACCTGCACGTCAACCCGGCGATGGCCGCGCTTTTCGGTCGGTCGCCGGAAGCCATGCTTGGCGCCACCGACACCGATCTGATGGAGCCCGCGCAGGCCGCTGCCATGCGCGCCGCCGAGCAAACCGCGCTGGCGCATGACGCACCGGCTTTGAGCGACCACAAGATCGACCGCGACGGCCGCAAACGTGAGTTCAATGTCACGCGCATGGCCTTGCCGGGTGCGGGCGGCGGTGCCGCGCGTAACGTGTTGTGCGTGTGGGCCGATCGCACCGCCACGCAGCAGCGCGAACAGCAGTTGCAACAGGCACTCGGGCAACTCGAACAACAACAACTCGCCGCAGAAACACTGCGCCGTGAGACGCAAGACCAAATCCTCCGCGACAGCGCCACCGGCCTCTACCAGCGCCTGCCATTTGACGACCAGCTGCGCCGCGAGGTTGACCTTTCATCGCGCGAGCACCGCGAGTTCGCGCTTGTTTCGATCGCGCTCGACCCGCTCAGCGCGGCCGTCAAGTTGGCAGGTGGCGCCGCACGCATCCGCGTGCTCGAAGCGCTCGGTCGGCTGTTGCGGAGCAACACCCGCGCGATGGATGCATCGTGCCGGCTCGATGAAGACCGTTTCGCGGTGTTGCTCTCGGGCGTTGGCCTCGCGACGGCCCATTCGCGCATGGAAGGTCTGCGCCGCCAGTGCGCAACGCAGATCGTCGTGCTCGAAGGGCGCGACCTCGGCTTCACCGTCTCGATGGGCGTGGCGAGCTTTCCGCACACCGCGCACAGCGAGGCCGATCTGATGCAAGCCGCCGATACCGCATTGCACGAAGCGCAGAGCCGTGGTGGCAACCATGTCGCGCTGGCGAGCATCCGCTTCGAGCTCGGCGCCAGCTGACACCCGGCCGCTCTGGCGGCAGTGATCAGAGGCTCGCGGCCTTCCAGATCATGTAAGTCGCCAAGCCCAACAGCAAGCACGCAAACACACGTTTGAGTTGGCGTATTTCCATGCGGTGCGCGGTGCGCGCACCGAAGGGCGCCGTGACGACGCTGGCGATCGAAATCATGACCAGCGCGGGCAGGTAGATGAACCCGATCGTGCCAGCAGGCATGGCGTGCAGCGACCAGCCGGCGATCACGTAGCCCACGGTGCCGGCCACCGCGACAGGAAAGCCCAACGCCGCCGAGGTCGCGACAGCGTTGTGGATCTTCACATTGCACCAGGTCATGAACGGCACCGAGACGAATGCACCGCCGGCGCCGACCAGCGCGGCGAGCAATCCCACCACGCCGCCGGCTGCCAGCATGCCGCCCGTGCCCGGCAGTTGGCGCGACGCCTCGGGCTTCGCGTCGATCAGCATCTGCGCTGCCGAGAAGCTGACGAACAGCGCGAACAGCACCGCCAGCAACTGCGACGGCAGTGCCTTCGCGATCTGCGCGCCCAGCAGCGAGCCGAGCACGATGCCCGGCGCGAGCCGCTTCACGACCGGCCACAGCACCGCACCGCGCCGATGGTGCGCGCGCACGGAGGCGATCGACGTGAAGCAAATCGTCGCCAGCGAGGTTGCGATCGCCATCTTGACGACGTATTGCGCGGGCATGCTCTTGGCCGACAGAAGCAAGGTCATGAACGGCACCATCAGCATGCCGCCGCCCACGCCGAGCAGCCCGGCCAGGAAGCCCACGCCCGCACCGAGCGCGAGAAGTTCGACGGCGAGTTGCCAGCCGAGGCCGCCGGTCATCGGCGGCGATTCATTCGGGCTGGTTCAGCAGTGCCAGCACGGCACGCCACTCGTCGACCGTCACCGGCGTGATCGACAGGCGGTTGCCGCGTTCGAGCACGCGCATCGTCGCCAGCGACGGCGCCGCGCGCATCGCGGCGAGCGACAGCAGAGGCGTGTTGCGGATCAGCTTCACGTCGACATGCGACCAGCGTGGCGCATTGGGCGTCGACTTGGCATCGAAGTAGTGGCTTGTAGGGTCGAACTGCGTCTGGTCGGCGTACGCGGCGCTCGCCACTTCGGCGAGGCCGGCGATGCCCGGCGCGGGGCAAGACGAGTGATAGAAAAGCACGCTATCGCCGAGCCGCATTTCATCGCGCATGAAGTTGCGCGCCTGGTAGTTGCGCACGCCGATCCACGGCACGGTTTGCTTGGGTGCTGCCGCGAGGTCGTCGATTGAGCACTCGGAGGGCTCGCTCTTAATCAACCAATGGGCCATTGCGCGACGCAGGCAAGTGCGTGGGAAAGACAGGGGAGAAAGGTGTCCGCCGCAAACCGTGAACCGCATTCCTGAACCAGGAGTTCAGGTGGGCGAGGTCAGCCCGGCTTCGGGTTCATCTGAC
>JANLUW010000162.1:0-11501 GCA_031363645.1 Rhizobacter sp.
AACCATCGATTGCTCGCGCCCATCGGCTACATACCTCCCGCAGAAGCTGAGGCAAACTACTACCGGAATCTCGCCAGTCAAACCGCCGCGGTGGCGGCCTGACTTAAACCGAATGGCCTCCACGAATTCCGGGGCGGTTCAGTTAGTCGACGTCCAACCCGGCGGTTCGCACAAAAACGCGACCACCGGAGGTTCGCTTCGGCGTGACGAATTCGTCAGCTAGGCCGCGCTCTACCGCTGCTTAAACACCTGCCACACGGCGATCGAGGCCATGATCTGGCGTACATCGATTGCTGACTAAACACCAGCTGCTGCAAGTGCTGTGGGGAATGGCAATTAGGAGTGGAAATGTCTGAGCGAAAAATTACGTGGGCGTGCTTGTCGCTGTTGCTGAGCAGCGTGGCGTTGGTGTCTTGCGGGGGCGGTAGCGGGGGCGGCGGTAGTGAAATACCGGTTGTGGCCAGCGGCACACCGGCCGCGACACCTGGTGCAACACCAGCCGCGCCGCCACCCGTACCGGGTCTGCCGCCAGCGAGCAGCAGTGCCCAAGCTTGGTCCGACCCCGCCACCTGGGGCGGCAGTAAACCGGTAGCCGGCGCGGCGGTGGTCATTCCCGCAGGCATGCACGTGCTGATTGACGAAGACACGCCAGCGCTGGGCGCGCTGAGTGTGGAAGGTGAGCTGACTTTCAAGAGCGGCGTCAACGTTGAATTGCGAGCCGACGTCGTGCGTGTGCGTGCGGGCGGCGCATTGCGCGCCGGCTCGGCCACCGCGCCGCACGTGGGCCGCGCCACCATCACGCTGACTGCCACAGACATGCTCGACGACCCCGCCGGCATGGGCACACGCGGCATTCTGATCAGCGCAGGCGGCAAACTTGAACTCTTCGGTAGCGCGCCCGCCGTGCCGTGGACCAAGCTCAACGCCCACGCCGAAGCCGGTACCACCGCGCTTACGCTGGACCGTGCCGTGGACTGGCGCGCGGGCGATCAGATCGTGGTGGCGCCCACCGAGTGGTACGGCCCGTACTGGGTCACGCAGGCCGTGCACGACGCATCCACCGCCACCGAAAGGCGCAGCGTGGCAGCCAATGCGACTGGCGCGACGCTGACACTGTCCACCGCGCTTTCCACCTTCAAATGGGGCCGCCTGCAATACGCCACCGACACCGGCATGAGCCTGACGCGCGGCACCTTAACCAAGCCCCACCCCAACGCCGCCGACACGTTGGACGAGCGCGCCGAGGTTGGCAACCTCTCGCGAAACATCGTCATCCAGTCGGCCGACGACGCGCTGTGGCGCAACAGCGGCTTTGGTGCGCAGGTGATGGTGATGGACCGCAACTCTTCGCTGCAACTGGACGGCGTGGAACTGCGCCGTGTCGGTCAAGCCGGCAAAGTGGGGCGGTACCCCATCCACTGGCACATGCTGTCTTACGCGCCAGACGGCACAACGCTGGGCGACGCCACTGGCCACTTCGTGCGCAACAGCAGCGTGTGGGATTCGCGCCACCGCTGCGTGGTGGTGCACGGCACCAATGGCGTAAGCATCCAGAACAATATCTGCTACGACATCAAGGGCCACGCGATCTTTTTGGAAGACGCGGTCGAACGGCGCAACATCATCGAAGGCAACCTGGTTCTGCGGGTGCGCTCTCCCATTGACTCTTTGGCCGTCACCGCACACGAAAAGTTCGGCCACATGTGTGGCGCTGCAGCCGGCTACTGGCTCACGAACCCCGACAACACGGTTCGGGGCAATGCCGTGGCTGACGCGCAGGGCAATGGCTTCTGGCTGTCCTACCCGACGCGGCCGGTGAAGCAGAACAAGCTGGTACCGCTGCGGCCGCAGAACATGGCCCACGGTGTGTTCGAGTTCAACTCGGCGCGCTCCAACGGCAACCTCGGCCTGATGCTGGAATGCGCCATGACCGATGACGCTGGCAACCTTGAATTGCTGTCGTATTCGCCCACCCGAGACGGTAGTGTTTTCAATTATGAAAACGGTTTGCGTTTCGAGCTCAAGGGGATCACCACGGCCAAGAACAACGGCGGTTACGTCAACCGTGCCAACACGCCCGATTACCTGCAGTGGATGGCGGCCGACAACGTGGGCCGGGCCTTCAGCGGGGCGGTCAAGTACGGCAGCACGCTCCAGCAAAGCCTGGTGGTGGGCAAGAGCCTGAACAACCGTCAAACATATCCCGCCGATGCTGAACCACAAATGGGTGTGGCCTCGTACCACTCGCAAATGGACATTGCGCAGAACACTTTCGTCAATCTGGACAACAGCGGCTTCGTCATCACCAGCAATGGCGGGGATCTGGCCTCGGGTGCGTTTGGCACCAACGATTACTACATCCGTCCGGTCGAAAAAGGTTTCAAGCGCAACCCAGGCAACAAGTTCGTCAACTCCGACCCCGGCTACCGCGCCTTGCCGCCGCACATGCAGCCAGACTACACGCCACAGACGCTGAACAACTGGACACTGGCTGGCGCCATCTGGGACCCACAGGGCTACTGGGGCACGGCGGGCCGCTTCTGGGTGCTGGACTCGCCATTCCTGCGCGAAGCCAGTTGCAGCACCGTCATGACGGTGGCACCCATGGGGCGGGCCAACGGCTTGTCGTGCGCCGGCCCGTACTACGGCGTGAATGGCTTCTGGCTCAATCGGGGCGCGGCCGACGCCACCGATCCCAATTTGTTCCTGGAGACGCTGGATGTGACGCGCCTGGACGCTGCCGATACGGTGCTGGGGCGCTGGCGTGTCGAGCAAGGCCGCACCAGCCGCTTTTTTGGCAACATGCGTCATTTCGCAGCCGTCAAAGGTGGCATCTACACGGTGCGCTTCCCCGAGTTTCCGGATGCGGCAAGCACGAAGGCGCCACCGCGCTGGTTGACGATGGACATCGAGAACATGACCGCCGCTGGCGACAGCATCCTGGTGGGCGTGCACTTCGACACCAGCACGGTGCCCACGCGGGTGCTGGTGTCCACCAACCCCGACAACCCCGACTTCAGCCGCAACAGCCGCCTGTTGACGGCCGCCACCGGCCGCGCTGCCGTGGCCGCCAGCAGCGGCGACCTTTATTGGCGCGACACCGCCAACAGCCTGATCTGGGTCAAGCTGATGCCGACGGGCGCAGCCGACTACAGCAGCGCAACGCCGAATTCGGACGACGACTTGTACCGGCGCTTTTCACTGCGCATCGAAAGGTGAAGCCAGTGCCCACGGCCCGCAGCCTGGCGCGCCGGCCTGTGGTGTGGGTTGTGGCCGTTCTGTTGTTGGCTTTGGCCGCTGCGGCAGCGGTAGCCCTGCTGCAGCGGCGCCCGGTTGCCGCAGTCGATGCCAGCGACATTCATGCACTGGGCCAACGCTGCCAGGCCGAGATGTTGCGTGGCACCTGCGGCGCCATGCGCGCCGACGCGTCTACACCGGTGACCCAGCGGGTGTTCATCGCTGGCTTCGGTGAAGTTGACGGCGCGGCGTTTGCCGCGCTGCGCAGTGCAGGCGATGCGATGTGCTCCAACGTGGTCGAAACATGCCGCAGCGACGGGCAAGGCAAGCCGTGCCGTATCGCACGTGCCCTGTACCCGCTGCGCAGCACGGGCACGCTCCTGGGCAGTTGAGGTGCGTTTGTCCGGGACCGGCCACACTAATGCGCCACGGTCATGTGCGGTACGCCGGCGTCTCAAACTGGGCGGTCTGGCAGATCGTCAAGGCGCTGGGCATTGCCGAGCGGCTGGGCCTGTCGCGTTTCGAATCTCTGCATGCGTACTACACGGCGGCAGGGCGGGATTTGGAACGCAAGCTCGTCCCGATGCTGCCCAGCGAAGGGCTGGGGCTGATTGAACCGGTCCCCATTCAGTGGCGTCCACTAAATTGGGGCCGGTTCACGCGGCGTCAAAGACGCGATTGAAACTTTCGAGTGCAAGCGGCGTATTTGCGATGGCTATTGGGGCAAAGCCGAAGCTTGTCCGATGGCGCTCTCGCCGAAAAAGAACTGAGGTTGTCGTCGACCGACGCGCACCGCGTTGATTGCGTCTTCAGTAGCTCGCTTGAACCGATCAAGCCGCAAAAACAAAACGGGCCGCGAGGGCCCGTGTTTGCTGACTATCTGGCGGAGCCGGAGTCTTCCTCAGCATCAATATACAAGCGGGCTCCAACACTGACTTTGTCGTCTACCCCTCACCTACCCACATTCCAATTTACGCTTGATCAATTGATCTGCGTAGGCATAAGCGTGGCGGACAGCAGCTTGCCTTGTATGCGCACAATCTTATACATGTTCATTCCCACGCTCCGAACTTGCCGATGAAGAAAGGCACGCGTCGCAACCTCGAAACCTATCAACGCCAGTTGCAAGGCGTCGTCGATTCGCTGACCAAGGGTGGAGGAAGTCTCCCGCCAGCGGTCCAGGGCGTCTCATCCTCGATCGTGTCGAGCACTTCACCTCCCGCCGGACTTTTCGGTGGTGAGCTGCAGAAATCGGCGACGCCGCGCGTCTCGGCGGGACTGTTAGGCGATCGCAGTCTGATCCTGCCCAAGGGCACGGCTTTCACTTGTGCACTCAAGACCAAGCTGATCAGCGCCGCATCCGGTTTCGTCAGCTGCCAGGTCCAGCGCAACGTCTTCAGTGACGACGGACGCGTCCTGCTGGTCGAGCGCGGTTCGCACATGGACGGCGAATACCGGATCGCTTCGGTGCGCCCCGGCACCGTGCGCATCCCGGTTCTGTGGACCCGTATTCGCACGCCCAACGGCGTGACGGTGGACATCGAGTCGCCTGGGACCGGGCCGCTGGGCGAGTCCGGCATCGATGGCTACCTCGACAACCGCTGGCCCGAACGCATCGGTGCGGCGATGCTGCTCTCGCTGATCGACGATTCGGTGAAGCTGGCGATCCAGGACCGCGCAAACACGGGAACTGCGGGCACCGGCAACACGATCCTGCTGCCCTCCACCACTTCCAGCACGAGCAAGCTCGCCGAGAAGGTGCTCGACAGCACGATCAACATCCCGCCGTTGATCTACCAGAACCAGGGCGGCATCGTCGGCATCTATGTGGCGCGAGACGTCGATTTCTCGTCCGTCTACGAACTGAAGGTGGGCGAGCGATGAACGGGTCGAGCTTCACTGACGGTATCGATTCCGATCTCGCCGACGCTTGGTGCGGCGACGCCACCTCGGTGGTCGAGTTCCTGCGGCCGCTTCGGGCGCAACTCGACGCACCGGGTGTGCTGGAGGTCTGCGTCAACCGCCCCGGAGAGATGATGGTCGAGACCGCGAAGGGGTGGCAGTCCGTCCGCGCGTCAGAACTGACCGTTGCAGCAGACGAAGCGGAACGCGCCCGCGAGCATCTGATACGAACTCGCACCGTCGTGGCTGTTGATCAGGATGATCTCGTTCGCCTCGCCCTTCATGTCCACCTGTGCCGCGTGACGCATGCGGATCATGTGCTTCGTGAAATCGGTCTTGCCCTCAATGCGGCTCTTGCTGCAGCAGCCGCCGCGAGGCCTCTTGCGGTGTCAGCCCCTGGTCGAGGTCGGTTTGCAGCGCGGCGGCCATGTCGCCGGCCTCCCGGACGGACGGGTCATCGCGCTCGCCGGCCTTCGCCACCCGTGTACCGGTATCAGACGGCGGGTCGATCACCATCGAGCGGACCGGCAAACGGTCAACGGCCACCGTTTCGACGGTGATTTCCGGTGTTCGCGAATGCAAGTGCGTGTGTTGGTTTCCAGCGCATCCATGACTTTGGCCAGGCGCAGGCGCACCTCGCCGGCAAGCCGGGCGACCTTCGGGTGGTCGACCAGCCGCAGCACCGCGTTCGGGTCCATGAACTCGACCTGGGTGCTGCCGGCGGCATCCACCCGTACCACCATGTTGCAAGGCAGCAAGGCACCGATCTGCGGCTCGGCAGCGAGCGCCTGACTCGCGAACTCCGGATTGCATGCGCCGAGAATCTTGTAGGGCGGCATGTCTTGACCGAGCTTCTTCTTCAGAGTGGCCGCCACGTCGATTTGGCTCAGCACGCCGAAGCCTTCTTTTCCAAGCTCGCTGATGACTCTGTCGACGGCGGCGTCGAAAGCCAGCGCGATTGATTTGCCGAATGCGTAACTGCTCATGTTCGTCTCCTCGGTGTATTTATGGTTCCCACGTGCGCCGGTTGCCTCACGCGAAAAACGCTGCGGCCTGCGCGTAGTCAAGGCGTCGGCGGTCCAGCCGGCAACGCGCCATCGGCGCGTGCGCGCAGATAAGCGTAAAGATCAAGAACGTGCGGCTTCACCGTGGCGTCGCCGGCCCATTCGGGCATCGTCAGTTCCCCCTCCTGTCGCCGCAGAACTTGCGCCAGCCACGCTTCGCGCATGCCGCTGCCTTCTGGGCCGATCTCGCCCTTGGGCATCACAAGCTTGTATCGATTCAGGACGATGCCGACGAACTGGGTCGGACTCATGGCGGCCACGCGCGGCAACAGATTGGGCGCATTTTGCAGACCGGTTGCGGCCGCGCCATGACACTCGGCGCAGCGCGCCTGAAACACTCGCCAGCCCATGTAGGTGCCTGGATCGACGCGACCGTCGCGGAGTGTGTAAGGCGGCTCCTGATCGGCAGCGCTGGTGGGTGTGGGCGATGCGGCCCATAGCGCGATGGCCAGGGTAGCCATCCCCGCCGCCGACATCGCGGCAGCGCCAGCTTTGAAACTTGAATTCCGAGTCTGCTTGTCCATGGCGTCCCCTCATTACAACCTCAAATTGATCGTGTCGGCCGCCCTACCCGGACCTTGGCGCTTGGCCGCGCTACCGGCGGCGGATCAGCGATTCGGTGCAGCAGCGGCACACCGCGCGCGTTCAGCGAATCAGCAGCACCGGCAGCTTGCAGCGTGCCAGTACACCGCTCGCCACCGATCCGAGGATCACGTTGCCCAGCGACGAATGACCGTGCGTGCCCATCACGATCAGGTCCACTTTCTCCGCCTCCGCGATCGCGGCGATCTCCTCGGCTGCCGGGCCGTGGGCATACACAAAGCGAACTTTCCAGCCCTGCTGGTCGGCGAACGCCCGCACCGGAACGAACACCTGCTCGGACTGCTCTAGGTAGTAGCCGTCGATCACGGCGCGGTCGAGGAAACGTGTCGGATACGCAGGGATCGACGCGATCGCTTGGAACACCAGGTACTCGTGCCCGGGGCCCAGTAGCTCGTCGTGCGCGGCGATGTAGCTCAGCATGCGCTTCGTGTAGTGGCTTCCGTCGACTGCCAATAGAACCTTCATGAGCTTTCCTCGTTGCATGCAATGCTTCGATGCTGGTACATCCAGAACGCGTGAGGCTTGATCGGCATCAACAACGGCCGTAAGTCAATCGCGTCTTGCGCGACAAATCTGGCGCCAGGCCGACGGCACTTCGCCCTTCGATGCTGATTGACTCGCCCGGCCCGCCTGTCACGCCGCCGCCCCGGTGGAGTCCACGTCGACCTTTGATGTTCATCTCGCCGCAGTCGGGGATGCCTTCGCTGGCAGACCCCCGTAAGCTCAGGCTCCGATAGGCGGCAACGTGGGTGGACGCCCCTGCTCCTGACCACTGCCGCGCGGCAGGCGGAAGTTGGTCGTCTACCTCGGCCACGGGTACTTCGGCGGGCCGGCGCCGGCGAGCGCTTCGAGGGCCGAGCCGAGACTGCACGAATCGGGCAGCGCGTCCAAGATCGTCTTGAACAACGGCTGGTATGCGGCGACGGCGTCGAAACCGGTAAGCGGATCGCGGTTCGCCAAAAATGCATCGTCGAGCTCAGCCCAGTCACCGGCACCAAGCATCGCTTCGGCGAGCGGCAGCACTTGCGCTTCCTCAATGTGCATGTGCTCAAGGTAGAAGCGCACGTACAAGGTCATTGCGGTCTCGAACGTCGCGCGACGCGGTTCGTGCTGGTCGGTCCTGCCCATCAACTCGAAGCCCAGCAATGCGTGTTCGAGCCCGCGGATCGCATGTTCGCCGCGTTCGTGGTCGCGGTAGAGGCGGTCGAGCACGCCGTCACTTTTCGCGCTGTGGCCGCGCAGCTTCGGGAACAGCAGACGGCTTTCTTTCGGGTGGTGGAGCTTCTCGGGGAATTCGTCGACATAGAACAGCATGGCGCGCAGGGCATCGAAATCGGGCAGCGTGCCGCGCCGACGGTGCTCGCCGAGCAGCAGCAGGATCGCACGCAGCATCGCCGAGAGCGCCCGGTGTTCATGAAGGATGATGATCACGCTGGCATGCGTCATGGTGCGTCTCCTGCATGGGCTCGTCGGCAAAGCGTGTTCCGATTGCCGCGAGCGCGGTTTGATGCGGATCAACATCTGGTCGACCCGGCGACGCGAGGGCCGCTTGATGTGCATCAGTCCGTTGCAAGGTTTCGGCTCGTAGCATTGACGGATCAAAGCTCAGCGCAGCGCATGTGCGCGAGGTGGCGAACACCCCTTAACCGAGACCCCGTGATGGCGCAATTGATCTCTGTTCAGCCGTTGCGGCGGTCGGCCGTCGAAACTGCGTATTTCGCCCTTTTGCGGTTCGGGTTGCGGCCCTTCTTTTTGCTCGCCAGCGGTTTCGCGGTCGCGTCAATCGGCCTGTGGGTCACGCAGTTCGCGGGCTCGCTGCCAAACGCTGCCTTGTCGGGGCAATCGTGGCATGCGCATGAAACGCTGTTCAGCTTCAACTTGGCGGTGGCGATCGGCTTCTTGCTCACAACGGGGCGCAACCGGTCAGACGGCCTCACGCCGACCGGTCTGCGTTGGGCGCTACTGACGTTGATGTGGCTGGCGGTCAATGTGCTCCTGCTGACGCCGCTTAACTGGGCAGCGGCCCACGCCAACTCGGCGTTTCCGCTCGCAACCGGCGCGGCACTCGCCGTGTCGCTCTGGGCCGCGCACAGTCGGCGCGAGTACCTTCACGTCGGACTGTTGGCGCCGACGGGTACGGCCGAGTTGGGCGTGCGCTTATCACTACCCGGCGTGGGGGACTGGTCCGCGTGGCTGGGTGTGCAGATCGCGTTTGCGCTGCGCGCCTTGGACGTGCTGCCTGGTCCTCGCCTCAACGGACAGGCCGGCTGATGCACAGGGAGGTTTCGCCGGTGCCCGCCCCGACTACGCCGGCCGATACCGGCGTTGCAGACGTGCCTGCCGCGCAACGCCAACGCAAGGCCCTACTGGCCATGCCACGCCGCTCGATCCTCACGTGGGCCGCACTCGCCGCCCTGCTCGCCGGTGCGCTGGCGTGGTGGGCCACGCGCGCGCCCACCGTGCCCGCGTTGATCCTGCACGTCGCACCCATGGTGCGCACGCTGCAGTTCTCGGGCCGGGTGGCTACCTTGTCGCGCGTCGACCTGGGCAGCACGTTGACCGGCCGCGTTCTAGAAGTCGCGGTCGCCGCCGGAGACCGGGTCAAGCAGGGCGATGTGCTGGTACGCCTCGAGAGCGAAGAACTGCGCGCCGCGCTGGCCCAAGCCCAGGCCGGCGAGCGACAGGCCGCAGCGCGTCTGGCTGGCCTGCGCAGCACCGGGCGCGGCAGCGCGCAGGCCACGAACGCGCAGGCGGATTCGGTGCTCGTGGCCGCGCAGGCCGACCTGCGACGCACGCAGGATCTGGTGGCGCAAGGTTTTCTGAGTGCGGCGCGGCTCGACGAAGCGCAGCGCGCCGCAAGCGTGGCTCGGGCACAGCAGGCCGCAGCGCGCGCGCAGAGCGCGGCCAACGACGAGCAGGGCACCGACGTGGCGCAAGCCCAGGCGCAGTTGTCTCTCGCCGCGTCCGCGACCGCAGCCGCCCGCGCACGCCTGACCCAGACGGTGCTCTCGGCACCCGCCGATGCCCAGGTGCTGGCGCGGCTCGTCGAGCCCGGCCAGATCGTGCAGCCCGGGCGGGCCCTGCTGAGCCTGGCGCTGGCCGGCCCGCTGCAACTGGTTGCGCAGGTGGACGAGCGCTATGTCGAGCAGCTGCAAGTCGGCCAAGCGGCCAGGGTGGTGGCCGATGCGTACCCCGAGCAGCGCTTCGCAGCGCGCGTTCTGTCGATCGCGCCGGTGGTGGATGCACAGCGCGGCGCGATCGAGGTCAAGTTCTCGCTGGCGCCGCCTGCGCCCGGGTTCCTGCGGGAGGACATGACGCTGTCGGTCGAGGTCGAAACGGCGCGCCGCGACGCTGCACTGGTGGTGCCCGCAGCAGCGTTGCGCGGCAGCGAAATCGCCACGCCGTCGGCGAGGGCGTCCGCCGTGATGTCGGCCACGCCATCGGCACCCACCGCAGTGGTGCTGGTCGAACGTGACGGCCGCGCAGAGGGACGCCGGGTGCGCCTGGGCCTGCGCACGCTAGATGCCGCCGAGGTGCTGGATGGCTTGGCTGCCGGCGACACTGTGTTGCTGGGCGGCACCCTCGAGCCGGGCAGCCGGGTGCGCGTCGTCATCCAGCCCCGTGTTGAATCGGCGTTGCCGAGCAAGAGCGCGCGCAACGCCGCGCGCGAGGATGCTGGCGCGGCGCTCAGCAACGCGATGGGGCGCTGAGCCCGCAACCCATGACCCACTGGCTCGGGTTCGAACGCCGCGTCGCGATCCGCTTCCTGCGCGAAGGGCGTATGCAAACCGTGCTCATCGTCATCGGCGTGGCGGCGGGGGTGGCGGTCGTAGCCTACATCTCGGCGCTGATCACGGGCCTGCAGAGCAACACGATCGAGAAGACGCTTGGCGCACAAGCCCACGTGACCGTGAGCGCGCTCGACGATGAGGTCGCCGCAGCGCGCGAACCGAACGCTGGTACCACCACACTGGTGCAGACCCAGCCGCGCGCGCAGCGCCCGCGCTCGGTCGCCAACTGGCGTTTGATGGTCCCGGTGCTGGAAGCGATGCCGTCGGTTGCTGCGGTGTCGCCGACGGTGTCGGGTGCCGGGCTGGCGGTTAGAGGCGAAGCCTCGAAGTCGATCGCGCTGGTGGGCGTGGAACTCGAGCGCTACGACCGCATCGTGCACCTGCGCTCGAAGATCGTGGCCGGCGAGGCGCGGCTCGGGCCGGGCGAAGGCATCATCGGCCGCGAGCTCGCCGACGACCTCGGGGTGCGCGTGGGCGACCGTGTGGGCCTCATCACCGGCACGGTCACCGAATCGTTGCGCGTAACCGCACTCGTCGACCTGAGCGTGCGCGAGCTCAACCGCCGTACCGTCATCGTGCCGCTGCGCACGGCGCAGAGCCTGGTGGGCCTGCCCGGCGGCGCCACCAGCCTGGACCTCGTGCTGACCGACGTGTGGGCCGCGCAGGCGTTGGCCGCTGATTTCTCGCAGCGCTTCCCCTATAAGGTGGAGAGCTGGCAGGAGACCAATGCTCAACTCGTCGCGGCGCTGCACGCGCAGTCGATCAGCACCGGACTGATCCGAGGCGTCGTGATGGTCGTCGTCGCGCTGGGTATTGCCAGCGTGCTGGTGGTGTCGGTGGTGCAGAAACAGCGGGAGATTGGCATCCTGCGCGCGATGGGCGCCACGCGCGGGCAGGTTATGCG
>JANLUW010000210.1:0-3957 GCA_031363645.1 Rhizobacter sp.
GATGGCGCCGTTCTTGAGCTTCACGGCCGAAGAGGCGTGGAAGCTCTTCGCGCCTGCGAGTTCGACGTCAGAGAAGTCGGTCTCGATCTTCACCGAGACTTACGTCGACACCGGCGCGTGGCACAGCGACGAGCTGCTCGCAAAGTGGGCGCGCATTCGCGCGATCCGCGATGTGTCGAACAAGGAGATCGAAGCGGTGCGCGCCGCGGGCCAAGTGGGCTCGTCGCTGCAGGCGAATCTGAGCATCGGCGCCAACGAAACCGACCACGCGCTGCTCGCGTCGCTGGGCGAAGACCTGCGCTTCGTCACGATCACGTCGAAGGCCGTGTTATCGACAGCGACCGAGCTGCACGTCGAAGTCATGCCATCGACCTCGACCAAGTGCGACCGCTGCTGGCACTACCGCGACGACGTCGGCGGCGATGCTGCACACCCGACGATCTGCGGGCGCTGCGTGAGCAATTTGTACGGTGCTGGTGAACACCGTACAGTGGCATAGACCCACCTCATTTGGAGTTGCCATGAATCCCTCTCATCGGTTCCCCGAATTGTTCGCACTGCCGGCTGGTCAGCGCCAACAGCTTGCGGAAGAACTGTGGGACAGCATTGAGGCGGACGCGCATGCGCTGCAGGTACCCGAATGGCAAATCGAAGAGCTGAAGCGCCGTGCCGCACGCTTCGCGGCCGGTGACCAACAGACCTACACCTGGGAGCAGGTCAAGCAGATGCTCCGCGAGGGTGAATGTGCCAGCGTCCTGACTTCACCCGAACTGCCGCTGCCGAATACCTCGCCGCTGTACGCTGGTACGAAGGCGACCGTGCGGTTCGAGGTCACGCGTTCGAGCGCGCCGTCGAAGCTGCTCTGAATCACATCGCCAATCAACCGGAATCCCACGGGTTCGTCGAGCAGACCGGGTTTCGTCGGGTGGTGATCCGTCGCTTTCCCTACGCCCTCTTTTGTCGCTTGTAAGACGGTCGGACCGTCGTCCATGCCGTCTTCCACACCGCACGCAATCCTTCCACACTGCGTACCCGCATGGGCGACGCTTGAACTCAATCTCATGGCCTCACGCAACGCTACCCGCTCCTCCCTGCTCCCTTGGCTCGGCATCGCTGCCATCGTGATCCTGCTCGACCAGATCACGAAAGCGATGATCCTGCGCACGATGGCGATCGGCGACAGCCGCACCGTCAACGCGTTCTTCAACCTCGTGCACTGGCGCAACACCGGCGCGGCGTTCTCGTTCCTGCATGCGTCGTCGGGCTGGCAGCGCTGGTTCTTCATCGGCTTAGCGCTCGTCGCCGTCGTCTTCATCGTGTGGATGCTCGCGCGCCATGGCGGCCGGCGTTTGTTCGGCTGGGCACTCGCGCTGATCCTCGGCGGCGCCGTGGGCAACGTGATCGACCGTCTGCTGCACGGCTCGGTGGTCGACTTCATTCAGCTGCACTGGAACAGCGCGGCATTTCCGTCGTTCAACATCGCCGACAGCGCGATCACGGTCGGCGCGGCGCTTTTGATCCTGGATGAACTGCTGCGCGTGCGCCGCGCTCGTTGACCTCGGTTGCGTCAGTCGCTCACGGAATCAACACGCTGCAGCCAGTTGTCTTGCGCGCCTCCAAATCGCGGTGCGCCTGCGCCACATCGGCCAATGCATAGCGTTGCGTGATGTGGATCTTCACCTGCCCGCTGACCACGACGGCAAACAACTCATCGGCCATCGCCTGGGTCGACTCGCGCGTCGCGATGTGCGTGAACAACGTTTGGCGCGTCACGTACAGCGAGCCCTTCGCGCCGAGCATGCCGGGTGCGAACGGCGCCACCACGCCCGAGGCATTGCCGAAGCTCGCCATCAACCCGAACGGGCGCAGGCAGTCGAGTGACTTGTCCCAGGTGTCCTTGCCGACCGAGTCGTAGACCACTTTCACGCCCTTGCCGCCGGTAATTTCCTTCACGCGCGCGGCGAAATCTTCGGTGCGGTAGTTGATGACGAAGGCCGCGCCGTTCACCTTCGCGAGCGCGCATTTTTCGTCGGAGCCTGCGGTGCCGATCAGCTGCAGACCGAGCGCCTTGGCCCACTGGCAAGCGATGAGCCCGACGCCACCGGCCGCCGCGTGGAACAGCACGAAATCACCGGCTTGCAGGCCTTCTTGCGGCAGCGTCTTGCGCAGCAAATATTGCGCGGTCAGGCCCTTCAACATCATCGCGGCGCCGGTCTCGAACGAGATCGCATCGGGCAGTTTCACGACCGTCTTCGCGGGCATCACGCGCAGCGTGCAATACGCGCCGGGCGGGTTGCTCGCATACGCCGCGCGGTCGCCGGCTTTCAGGTGCGTCACACCTTCGCCAACCGCTTCGACCACGCCGGCCGCCTCCATGCCGAGCGAGAGCGGCATCGGGAACGGGTAGACGCCCGAGCGCTGGTACACGTCGATGAAGTTGAGGCCGCAGGCGTGGTGATGAATGCGAATTTCGCCGGGGCCGGGGTCGCCGACCGGCAAGTCGACCAATCGCATCTCTTCGGCGCCGCCTTGCTTTTCGATGCGGACGGTCGGGCTGGTTTGGTTCATCGCGGTGTCTCCGGTGGCTGGAACGAGAGCGCTATCGTGCCATCAACGACCGCCCCGTGCCGGGCGCGAATGCGCGACACTCTGCCGACCATGAAGCGCCTGACCACTGCACCGAACCTCGCGCTCGCCACGTTGTGGGCCGATCTGCTGACCCATGCCGGCGTGCCCACCAATGTGCAGCGTCAGTACGCCAGCAGCATTGCCGGCGAGGTGCCGCCCGACCAGACCCTGCCCGAACTCTGGGTGATGGACGCCGACCACCTCGAACGCGCTCGCACGCTGCTGCACGAGCTGCGCAACCCGCCGCATCGACGCTGGGTCTGCCCGGGTTGCGCCGAGCTGATCGACGGGCCGTTCGAGCAGTGCTGGAACTGCGGCGCGGCGATGCCGGCTTGAAACCCGTCGCCTAAAACGTCCCCGGATACGCGCCGCCGTCGAGCAGGATGTTTTGCCCCGTCAAGTAACCCGCGTGCACGCTGCAGATGAAGGCGCACACCGCGCCGAACTCGTCGGCCGTGCCAAAACGGCGCACGGGAATCGACTGCTCACGCGCCCGCAAAGCAGCCTCGGGATCTTGCCCCGCCTTCGCCGCGCCGGCCCGCAGCGTCGTGCGCAAGCGGTCGGTGTCGAACGCGCCGGGCAGCAGACCGTTGATGGTCACGCCCTGCGCCGCGATGTTGCTGCGCGCCAGCCCGGCGACGAAGCCGGTCAGGCCGCTTCGTGCACCGTTGGAGAGGCCGAGCACACCGATCGGTGCCTTCACAGCGCCGGAAGTGATGTTGACGATGCGGCCGTAGCCGCGCGCGGCCATCGCGTCGACGGTCGCCTTGATCAGCTCGATCGGCGTGAGCATGTTGGCGTCGAGCGCCGCGATCCAGGCGTCGCGGTCCCAATCGCGAAAATCGCCCGGCGGCGGGCCACCGGCGTTGTTGACCAGGATGTCGACTTGCGGGCAGGCGGCGAGCGCAGCCGCGCGGCCCTCGACGGTGGTGATGTCACCAGCGACCACGCGCACCTCGCCGCCGCGGTGTTCACGGCTCAACGCGCGCAGCTCGGTCGCCGTCGCTTCGAGCTCCCCGGTGCCGCGCGCCGTGATGACCACGTTGACGCCCTCGCGCACCAGCGCGCTCGCGCAGCCCTTGCCGAGCCCCTTGCTCGCCGCGCACACGAGCGCCCATTTGCCGTTGATGCCCAAGTCCATCGTCAATCTCCTATCGCCATTTCGCCAACAACCAGATGCCGGTCAACACCAGCAGCGTGCCCGCCGCGATCCACACCGTGAACGGTTCACCGAGGATGACGACGCCCATCAGGATCGTCGACAGCGGCCCGATCATGCCGGTCTGCGCGGCCATCGTCGCGCCGATGCGTTCGATCGCCATCATCACC
>JANLUW010000224.1:0-2935 GCA_031363645.1 Rhizobacter sp.
CACCACCGGACGCGCCGGCGGCGCGCCCGGCGTGGTCGCGATGGCGACCAACCGCGAGGGCAATGTCTACGAGGGCTGCGCCGGCGTGCGCGAGCTCGGCAAGCCGCAGCCGATGACGCCCGATTCGGTGATGGCGATCTTTTCAACCACCAAGGCGATCACCGGCACGGCGATCATGCAGTTGGTCGAAGAAGGACAGATCAAGCTCGACGATGCCGCGAAAAAGTACGCGCCCGAGATCGCCGAACTGCAGGTGCTCGACGGCTTCGACGCGGTCGGCCAGCCGCGCACGCGCGCACCCAAGCGCGACATCACGGTCGGCGACCTGATGCTGCACACCGCCGGCCTCGCCTACGAATTCTTCAGCCACGACGACCTGAAGTACCGCACCGCCAAAGGCATACCGACCGTCGTGTCGAGCAGCTTCGCGTCGATCCGCACGGTGCTGATGTTCGACCCGGGCGAGCGCTGGAACTACGGCTGCAATATCGACTGGCTCGGCCGCATCGTCGAGCAGCAGCGCGGCAAGCGGCTCGGCGAAGTGTTTGCCGAGCGCATCTTCGCGCCGCTCGGCATGCGCGACATCGCGTTCACGATGAACGAAGCGATGCTGGCGCGCCGTGCCGTGCTGCACGACCGCGCGCAAGACGGCAAGCTCACCGCATTGCCCGACCTGATGCTGCCGCAGCCGCCCGAGATGGACATGGGCGGCCACGGCCTGTACGCGAGCGTGGGTGAGTACATGAAGTTCATCCGCATGTTCTTGAACGATGGCGCCGGCCCGAACGGCCGCGTGCTCAAGGCCGAGACGGTCGAGGCGATGTGCCGCAACGGCCTGCCGGCGGGCATGACCAGCGGCGGCTGGCAGACCTCGATCGCGTCGCTTTCGAACGACGGCGAGTTCGACCCGGGCATCAAGAAGACCTGGGCCTACACCTTCCAGCGCAACGAAGAGCCGGCGGCCACAGGGCGGCCCGCGGGTTCGTTGAGCTGGGCCGGCCTGGGCAACTTGTTTTACTGGATCGACCGCAAGAACGGCATCGGCGGTTTCTGGGGTTCGCAGATCCTGCCGTTCTTGGATGCGGTTTCCTACCCCGGCTTCGTCGACTTCGAGGCGGCGGTCTACCGGCACGCGGCCTAGGTCGGCTCAGGTTGAAAGTCGCGGCCGTCGACCCTCGGGTCAGGGCCGCGTCGCCATCCCTGCGGGCAGGTTCGTCCACGGCAGGTCACCGGGGTCGGCAGCCACCGGGCCTGGCGATTTGGCGACGAGGATGTGCGAGGCGATCGGCCCGAAGGCCGCACGAAAGTGCACCGAGCTCTTGTTCACCAGCAGCTTCATGCGCGCCGGCTCGATGCCGAGGTAGCGGTACAGCCCGAGATCGAGCATCTGCGCTTTCGCGCTCGCGATCAGCACCGCGATGCCGTCGACCTCGACGCAGGCGCTCGGGCCCAGCGTCATCGTCGAGCCGGCAGTCATCGGGCCGTGCATGTCGATCACGCCGTCGCTCACAGCCATCACGCGGGCTCGCGCTGCGACCGGCGGTTCGGTGAGCGTGCCGGTCCAGGTCGGCACCGCGCGGCCGAGCTGCAAATCGAGGGTGGCACCGACACCGGCCGTGCAGGCGGCGCGCGCCGATTCGGGGTCGAACAGCAAGCCGATCGCGACCCGGCCGGGGAGCCGCGCGCCCGCTTTCGCCTGCAGCAGCGCGCGCAGCATGCCGGTGGTGTTGGCGTCGCCGCCGGCACCGGGGTTGTCTTGGGTGTCGGCGATCACGACCGGGCCGGCATCTGCGTCCGCATCGAGCGCCAGTGAGATGGCTTGCTCGATCGCATCGAGCGGCGCGAGCAGGTCGAGCTTCCAGTCGGCGCGGCGCGTCACCGCGACTTCAGTGTGCAATTGCTGCACCGCCATGCGCAGGCGCGCCGCATCGATGCCGTAGCCGAACAGCACCGGCCCGCATTCGGCAAAGTCGGCGGCTGAAAAACCCATCGTGAAATTGAGCTCGACGTCGTGCTGCGCCTCGATCGATTCGATCAACGCGATCACCGCCGCCGCCGGCTGCATCAGCGTGCACTGCGCGTTCAGCGGCAGCAGGAAAGGCACGCGCTCGGCGTGCATCGCACGCGCGGTCGCGCCCGGCACGAGCCGCCGCGCCAGCATGCGCGCGGCGCGCGCGCCGGTTGCGCGCATGTCGACGTGCGGGTAGGTGCGGTAGGCCGTCATCGCGGTGGTGAGCGCGAGCATGCGTGCGGTCACGTTCGCATGCAGGTCGAGGCTCGCCACGATCGGCATCGAAGGGCCGACGACCGCGCGGATGCGCGCGAGCAACTCGCCCTCGGCGTCGTCCGCGCATTCGGCCACACCGGCGCCGTGCAGGTCGAGAAACACGGCATCGAAGCCGCCGCGCTGCAGGTCTTCGACGATCTCCGCACAAATCCGCTCGAAGGCCTCGGCCGTGACCTTGTTCGACGGCATCGCGCCGGCCCAGACCGAAGGCAGGAGTGCCCAACCGTGTTCCAGCGCCTCGCCGATGAAGCCGCCGAGCGCTTGGCTGGTGGGCGCCATCTGCGCCAGCATCGCCGCGCCGCGCGCGGAAGGCGAGTAGCCGGCGCCGCAGGTGAACGCGGCCCAGTCGGCCGGCGAGGGCGCGAAGGTGTTGGTCTCGTGGTGGAAGCCGGCGATGAAGATGGTGGTCATGACAGCAGCGCGATCTCATCGTCAGTGAAGCCGGCGGCCAGCCGCGCGGCGTGGTTGAAAGGCGGGCGCAGGCGCGGTGCCTCGTAACGCACGGTCAACTCGGCGTAGAGCGTGATCGGCTCGAGCCCGTCGCGCGCGCAGAGCCAGCGGTACCAGTGGTTGCCGATCGCGACATGGCCGACTTCGTCGCGCAGGATCACACCCAGGATCTCGACGGCGCGCAGGTCACCGGCGCGC
>JANLUW010000229.1:0-2481 GCA_031363645.1 Rhizobacter sp.
CCGACCAGCCGCTTGATCTCTTCCTTGTGCATCAGCAGCTTCTTGGTGCGGTCGGCTTCGGGGCTCACGTGGGTCGAGGCGCTGCGCAGCGCGTTGATGCGGCAGCCGATCAGGTAAAGCTCGCCGCCCTTTATCACGACATAGCCGTCGGTCAGCTGCACCTGGCCAGCGCGGATCGCCTTGATCTCCCAGCCTTGCAGCACCATGCCGGCCTCGTGGCGTTCTTCGAGGTGGTAGTCAAAAAAAGCGCGGCGGTTTTCGGCGATGGACATGGGCAGGTATTCGGTGCGAGCTGATCGGGCGGGGAAGTGCCCAATACAATTTCGCATTGTATGAAGCACGTCAAGAAGTCAGTTCTGCTTTGGTATTCGCCGCACGAGATGTACGCGCTGGTGACCGCCGTTCCCGACTACCCGAAGTTTTTGCCGTGGTGCGAGCGCGCTGAAGTCCTCGAGCAACGCGAGACCGGCGCCACCGCGCGATTGCACCTGTCGTACCTCGGCGTGAGGCAGGCTTTCACGACCCGCAACGAGCATGTGGTTGACGCGAGCGTGGTGCTCACACTCGTGGATGGCCCGTTCTCACTGCTCGACGGCACCTGGCGTTTCGTGCCGGTGCCGGCGGGCGAGGGCGCCCATGCGAAGGCCTGCAAGATCGAGTTCGAGATGCGCTACAACTTCGCCAACGGCGTGCTCGATGCGTTGATCAGCCCGGTGTTCGACCGCATCGCCAATACCTTTGTCGACTCGTTCGTGAAACGCGCCGAGCAGGTTTATGGCGCACGATGACGCGCTTGGCTCGCTGACGGTCAGCGTGGCTTACAGCCCGCAAGCCGGCGAGGTCGACGAGGTGAGCCTGCAACTCGCGCCGTGTGCGACCGTGGCCGATGCGCTGCGCGCCAGTGGCCTGCAACAGCGCCACCCCGATTTGGCGCTCGACGAATTGCCGGTCGGCATCTGGGGTGCTTCTTGCGGCCGCGGCGATGCGCTGCGCGATCGCGATCGGGTGGAGCTGTATCGCCCGCTGCGGGTCGACCCGAAAGAGGCGCGCCGGCTGCGTCAACGTGTGCAGGTCAAGGCCAAGACCAGCGGTAAGCGCAACGTCGAACCCGCGCGCTGACGCGGCGGCCTATTTGCACTCCGAGGCCAATACCTCGCGTGTGCGCTCGGCCTCTGCGGCCCGCGCGGCGTCGTCGAGGATCTCGCGTTCGCCTTTCTCGTTGGTGCGCGCTATGCGCTGGCCGCTGTTGAGCGTGCGCATCTGCGCTTTGGCGCGCGTGCAGTTCTCGGCTCGGGCGGCAGCGGCCTTCGCCTCATCGGCCTTTTTCTTGTCGACCACGTCTTGCTCGGCCTTTTTGCGCTTTGTTTCGAGTTCGGGGTCGGAGGCGCGTGCCGCGGTGAGTGGCGCCGCAGAGGCGCTCGATGCCGGTGCCGCGACGGGCGCCGAGCGCCGTGCGCTGGCAGCGGCCGGGCGTTGAAGGATGTCGCCTTCAGGCACGCCGGCCGGCGGCGGCAGGTCGCTGTATTGCGTTTGGCCGGCCTTGTCGCGCCACTTCCATTGCGCAGAAGCCGGCACCGCCAGTGTCAGGCCGAGGGTGGCCACGAGTGCAGCGATGCGCCAGCGATTCATGGTGTTCATGCGTGAACTTTTCATGGAATGAGAGTGTATGCGGCAGGGTCGGAACAGGCCAATCGCAGGCGGCGCATCCGTGTGGTTCTGCGCGCATCCGTATAATTTGGTTTTGCGTCAGGAGCCTTTCTCATGCGCCTTCTTGGCAAAGCGCTCACCTTCGACGACGTGTTGTTGGTGCCAGCGTTCTCCCAGGTGTTGCCCCGCGACACCGATCTCTCGACCCTCCTTTCCCGCAACATCCGCCTGAACCTCCCGCTGGTGTCCGCGGCGATGGACACGGTGACCGAAGCCCGCCTCGCGATCGCGCTGGCGCAAGAAGGCGGCATCGGCATCGTTCACAAAAACCTCTCGCCGAAGCAGCAGGCGGCCGAGGTGGCGCGGGTCAAGCGTTATGAATCGGGCGTGCTGCGCGACCCGATCACCGTGACGCCCGAGACGAAGGTTCGCACCGTGATGGACCTGTCTCGCCAGCACGGTGTCTCGGGCTTTCCGGTGCTGCAAGGCAAGACGGTCGTCGGCATCGTCACCAACCGCGACCTGCGCTTCGAGACCCGCCTCGACGCGCCGGTGAGCGAGATCATGACACCGCGCGAGCGCCTCATCACCGTGCGGGAAGGCGCTTCGCTCGAAGACGGCAAGACGCTGATGCACCGCCACAAGCTCGAGCGCGTGCTCGTCGTGAACGATGCGTTCGAACTGCGCGGCCTGATGACCGTCAAAGACATCACCAAGCAGACGAGCTTTCCGAACGCTGCGCGTGATTCGCACGGCAAGTTGCGCGTCGGCGCGGCGGTCGGTGTGGGCGAGGGCACCGAAGAACGCGTCGAACTGCTGGTGCGGGCCGGGGTC
>JANLUW010000256.1:0-3945 GCA_031363645.1 Rhizobacter sp.
CTCGTCGTTGCAGGCGAGCTTGCTGCGAATGTCGACCCGGCGTTCTCCGTCGCTCCAAAGCACAACGCACCGTGCACGGCGCGCCAGGGCGGCATTGCCGTGACGCCTGCGCATCACGGCATCCAATTCAGCGCGCTGCTCGATCGTCAACATGGTTCTTTGCATGCCTCGATATCTGGGAGCAATGCATCGGGATTTGATGATTCAGTGGACCAGTGCGCTGCCCCGGGATCTCCCGAACGCGGTTTCCGTGGGTCGCAGCCGATGTCGACGTCGAGCTCAAGTTGCGCCTTCGCAGGTCGATAACAGCTGCATTCTTAGTCTCGCTGAGAGCAAGCACCATGAGTACCGCCCAAGCCTTTTCCTTCTCCGATGTCGCCCTGCACCGCGATCTGGACCTCTGTTCGAACGAGGATCTCGACGGCTTTGATTTCGGTGTCATCGGTATTGACGCGGCTGGTGTGGTGCGGCGGTACAACAGCTTCGAGAGCAAGGCCGCCGGCCTGTCGAGCGCCCGCGTGCTGGGGCATCCGCTGTTCACCGTGGTGGCGCCGTGCATGAACAACTTCATGGTCGCTCAGCGCTTAGAGGACGCACTGGCAAACTCCACGTCGCTCGATGACGTCGTCGACTACGTTCTCACGCTGCGCATGCGTCCGGTCAAGGTCAAGCTGCGCTTGCTGGCACTGCCTGGTGCCGACACCCGCTACGTGCTGGTTCAGCGTTCAGCCTGAAGCAGATATCCTTTATGGACACGACCGTTGAGGAAGACTACGAAGCACTGATCCAGTTCCTGTACATCGCGCCGATCGGCCTGATGCAAACGCGAATGGACGGCGAGATTCTGATGGTGAACCCGCTGTGCGCAAAGCTGTTGGTGCCGCTTTCCCGTGATGGGGAACTCATCAACCTGTACGAGGCGCTTGAAAGCGTGGCGCCAGACCTGCGCACTGCGGTGCAAAACTTTGACGGAACGCACGGCATGGTCTGTGATGGCTGGCAGCTGAGCGTGGCCGCGGACACCACACGAAAGCTGGGCCGCAGCATCTTGTCGCTTACGCTTTTGAAGCTCGACGAGGGTCGCCTGATGGCGGTGCTCGGCGACGTGACGCAAAGCGTGCAGCGAGAACGCGAACTGCGCCAGAGCCAGGCGTGGATCAACTCGATCGTCACCGGACTGACGGACTACGCCCTGATAACCTTGGACGATCGAGGGCGGGTGCGCGACTGGAACGCCAGTGTCGAGCGGGTGACAGTGCATGAGAGCGCCACCAGCGTCGGCAAGTCCTATTCGATCTTCTACCCACCCGACTCGCTTGAATCGATGGACGTGCTCGACCGGCTGCGCGAGGTTGACCGCAACGGCTGGAGCCTCGACGAAGGCTGGCGCCAACGTGCCGATGGAAGCCGTTTTTGGGGCAGCTGCCTGATCGCGCCTTTACACGCACCCGACGAAGGCGTGGTCGAAGAACGCGCCTACAGTCTGGTGATCCGCGACGTGTCCGACCGGCGGGAAGCCACGGAAGCCCTGCGCCGCTCGGTGGCGTGCGACCACCTAACCGGCCTCGCCAACCGCCGCGCGCTGTTCGAGGCCTGCGATCTAGAGCTGGAGCGCTGGCGCCGCACGCCCCGGCCGCTCTCGTTGGTGCTGATCGATGCCGACCACTTCAAACGCGTCAACGACGACTATGGCCACGCCGCGGGTGACGCGGTGCTGCGCCATTTGGCCGCCGGCTTGTTGGCCACCTTCCGCGCCATGGACATCGTCGCGCGCCTGGGCGGCGAGGTGTTCGTGGTGCTGCTGCCGGGCGGCCATGAAGATAACGCCGCCACAGTCGCTCAGCGAATGTGCCAAAGCATTGCCGAGCAGACGGTCAATGTGAACGGAGCGATCGTGCGTTACACAGTGAGCATCGGCGTGGCGACGATGGATGCGTCGGTGGAGGGCGTCGAAGCCTTGATCGAGCGGGCCGACCTAGCGATGTACCGGGCCAAGTCCGCCGGGCGCAACCGCGTTGAACGGTGGCAACCGGGCTTGCTGCCGGCAGCAGTGGCCACGTCGGCTTGAACCCCGCAACAATCGCTTGAGCACATCATGAGCGAATCCAGCTCGGCGGCCCACGAGGCCTTGATGCAGTTTCTGTATCAGGCGCCGATTGGCCTGGTACAGACAACGCTGGACGGCGAGATCACGATGATCAACCCGATGTCGGCACAACTGCTGATGCCACTGGCCCCTGACGGCGACCTGAGCAATCTGTTCGAAGTGCTGCGCGCAGCAGCGCCACAATTACGGGGTGACGCGGCCGCCGCACCTTACCCGGGTGGCGAAGTCTGCGATGGCCTGCAGATCAGCGTGAGGCCACCTTCTGTGAGCGACGAGATCCCGCCGACCTTGTCGATCCGCCTGTTGCGCCTCGACGCACACATGTTGATGTGCAGCGTCACGGACGTCACGGCCGCGCTGCGCCTGGAGCAACAGCACGTGCGGACCGAGGTGCGCGACGCCAGCCGCACCGACAGCCTGACGGCAATGCCCAACCGCATCGTGGTGCTGGAGCGCATCGAGTACGCCTTGCGGCGGGCTCGCATTGACCCCAACCATCACTTCGCGGTGTTGTTCATCAACGGCGATCGGTTCAACCGGGTGAACGTCAGCCTGGGCCCTGCGGCCGGCGATGAGCTGTTGCGGACAATGGCGTCCCGCGTCAATGCGGCGGTGCGTCAGCGTGACAAGGTGCTCATCAACGCTCAGGACGAACAGATGGCCGGGCGCCTTGGTGTGGACGAGTTCGTTGTCGTCCTCGACGGTGTGCAGAGCCTCGATGTCGCTGCCTTGGTGGCCCAGCGTCTGGTCGATGCTCTGCGCAAGCCGTACACGGTTGGCGGCGTCGTGGTGCACAGCACGGCAAGCGTTGGTGTGGTTTTGGGCAGTGGCATTGCCGCCGATGCCGATACCGTGCTGCAGGATGCCAGCCTCGCCATGCGCGAAGCCAAGCGTGCTGGTGGCGCCCGCTACTGCGTCCTCGAAGTGCGGATGAAGGAGCGGGCCTGGCGGCGCGCGAGCCTTGAGAATGAACTGCGCCTAGCCGTGCAGGACGGCCAACTCTTCGTCGTCTACCAACCGATCATCCACCTCGATAACGGCCAAGTGGCCGGCTTCGAGGCGCTGGTGCGTTGGCAGCATCCGCAGCGCGGCGTGGTCTCGCCGATCGAGTTCATCGAAATCGCCGAGGAAACCGGCCTCATCGGGCCGCTGGGCGTCTTCGTGCTCAACTCCGCCTGCCGTCAGTTCGCTCTGTGGCGGCGAACGTTTGAAGGCCGCGCGCCGCAGGTCTTGTCTGTGAATCTGTCGCGGGCGCAGCTGCTTGAGTCGACGCTGGTTGACGAGGTTCGTCAGGCGCTCAAACTCAGTGGCATACCGGCCGAGTGCCTGCAGCTCGAGATTACGGAAAGCCTGGCTGCTGAGAGCCCACTGATCCAGTCACGGCTGCACGAACTGAAGGCCCTGGGCGTGAAACTCGCGCTGGACGACTTCGGCACCGGCTACTCATCGCTGGCCAGCCTGCACCTGTGGCCGGTGGACGTGATCAAGATCGACCGTTCCTTCGTCAGCCAGGTGACGTCAAGCGCGCACCACCGCGTGTTGGTCGAAGCGATCGTGATGGTCGCGCGCAGCCTGTGCATGAGCACGGTCGCCGAGGGCGTGGAGACCGAAGAACAGGCCAGCGTGCTGACCGCGCTGCAATGCGACAAGGTCCAGGGCTACCTTTATGCTCGTCCGATGGGCGGCGAAGATGCCACCCCCTGGCTCACCGAGCGGACGCCGATGCCCGCACTGTCCGCGGCCGTGTTGACGCTGCGAAAACACACCCAGGTCGGCTAAGGAAAGTCTGCAAAACAGGCCCGCAGTTTGCATGAGTTGAGTCCATGAGCGGCAACCGG
>JANLUW010000273.1:0-9321 GCA_031363645.1 Rhizobacter sp.
GACCCATCTACGCACGCACTCGCCCAGTCCCCGCGAAGCCGATGTCGGGCTTGCAGAAACGGTGCTCGTCGACACCGTGCGCACCCGCCCCGCGACGACGGCGTCGCCCGACACCGCAAAGCACAGCGTACTGAGCTCGCAAGGTCTGGCCCTGGACTTCCGGACAGTTGCCGAGCGCAAAGCGCTGCGCTACCGGGCCGCCCAGGCCGTTGGCATCGGCGGCTTCTAGTCCGGTACCCGATCCTCTTTTGGCGCGAATTCCCCTTTAGGGGCTCGCCAGCGCGTGGCGCCTCGCGCAGTCAGGCCGGCGTGCGCGGCATGCGGTAGAGGCCGCAAATTTTGTTGCCGTCGTGGTCGCGCAGGTAGGCGATGTAGAGCTTGCCCGCGGAGCCTTCGCGCACACCGGGCGGGTCTTCGCAGGTGGTGCCGCCATGGGCCAGCCCTGCGCCGTGCCAGGCATCGGCCTGTTGGGCCGACGCACAGGCGAAACCGATGGTCGCGCCATTGCCCAACGTGGCGGGCTGCCCGTCGATCGGGACGGTCACCGAGAACACGCCGCTGGGGGTGCGCCAGAAGACGCGGTGACCGTCGACCGCGCCGGCAGGCACTCCGAGAGTGCCGAGCACCGCGTCATAGAAAGCTCTTGATTTTTCCAGGTCGTTCGTGCCGATCATGATGTGCGAGAACATTTTGTTTGGGTCTCCGAGGTTGCGCGTGAAGCCGCAGGGTTGCGGGCACCCGGATTTTGCAGCGTTAGATTTGAAAGCTCTCGACCATCCAATCTGCACCGAAATGCCACAGAAGTAAGGCGAGGGCCGCGGGCCACAGCACGCCCAGCAGTGCCGAACCTGCACCCAGGAGCATGGCCACGCCATCTTGCCTGAGCAGACCCAGGCCGACGCAGATCAGCGCCAATGACGGAAAGAAGTTGCCGAACGGAATCGGCAGTGCGATCAAGATCCCCATCAGCCCTGCGAGGGCTGCCGTGGTGCGGCCGCCGGAACCGGACACCAGGCGTTTCAGGCGAGGCCGAAAGGCACGTGCAGCCACCGCGTGAAAACGGGCCAGCAATCGCAGCATCCGTTGCCCGAGTTCTCGCGACACGTCGGCGCAGGCGACCCGGATCGGCAGTGTCACATTGGCCTCACCGCACCACATCACGACCGACAAGCCGACGACTCCGAAACCGAACACCGTTCCCCGCCTGGCACGGGCAGGAAGCACAGTGCGCCGAGCAACACGAGCAGGGTTTCGCGCGTGCTCGGGCCGTGGGCATTGGCCAACCCCTGGAGCGTGACGCGCTCACCGCCCAAGCCGACTGGTGCGTCGCGCAAGCGCTGTGGCATCGGCGACATCAGGGAGCGCTTGCCGCAACCGCCTGGCCGCGGGTCTTCCACAGCGACACCAGCACCCCGCCGGCGATCAACCCCGAAGGTCACCGTCAACGAGAACGCCGGCGGGAACTTCCCGATGAAGCCGACGAGGAAGATCTTCGTGCCGATGAACACGAGCACCAGCGCCAGCGCGTACTTGAGGTACTTGAAGCGGTGGATCATTGCGGCGAGTGCGAAGTACAGCGCACGCAGCCCGAGGATCGCGAAGATGTTGCTCGTGTAGACGATGAACGGGTCGGTTGTGATCGCGAAGATCGCCGGGACCGAATCGACCGCGAATACCAGGTCGACGAACTCGATCATCACCAGCGCGAGCAACAATGGCGTTGCCCAGCGCACCGCCTTGCCGCTGACCGGGTGGGGTTTGTTAACCCAAAACGCATTGCCGTGCAGGCCATCGGTGACACGCAGGTGTTTCCGGAGGAACTTCAACAGCGGGTTGCCGGCGATGTCGGGCACGTGGTCAGCCAGAATCCACATCTTGATGCCGGTGAACACCAGGAAGGCCCCGAACAGGTAGAGCACCCAGCCGAACTGGTTCACCAGCGTCGCACCCAGCCCGATCATGATGGCCCGCAGCACGATCACACCCAGGATGCCCCAGAACAGCACGCGGTGCTGGTACTGCCGGGGGATCGCGAAGAAGCCGAAGATGAGTGCGATCACGAACACGTTGTCGAGCGACAACGATTTCTCGATCATGAAGCCGGTGTAGTACGCCATCCCGCTCTGCGCGCCCAGGTACCACCATACCCAGGCGCCGAACGACAGCGCGATGGCGATGTAGCCGGCAGACAGCGACAAGCTCTCCTTCACGCCGATCTCGTGGTCGTCTTTGTGCAGCACGCCGAGGTCGAAGGCGAGCAACGCCGCGACGACTCCGGCAAACAACAGCCAGATCCACATGGCCTTGCCGAAGATCTCGGCAGTAAAGAAGGGAGCGAGGATTTCCATCGTCGATGCTCAGCGCGATTCGCGCGATACAGCGGGTTGCGACGCGAGCAACATTTCGCGGTGCAGCCCCCACTGTTCAACCGCGCTTACCAGCACGATCGACTCGCCATCGGCAACGTGATCATCCGCTTCCGCAACGGCGACGCAAAGCCGCAGGACGGTAACACGCAGGGCCGGGTTCTCGATCTCGGCCATCAACTGGCTCAGAGTTCGGGGGTCGACCAGGCAAGCGTCTGCCCATTGCGAGCTTTGGGCCTGCAGCAAGTCCTCGCAAAAACCCTGCAGCACCGCCTGCATTTCATCGTGGTCGAGCCCAAGCTGCCCGTAAGCGCCGACGCGTTCGAGCACATCGAACTCAGTTTTGCAAACATGGCCGTCGGCCACGAGCGTCAAAGCGACGATGCGGGCCGCGGCTTGCGGGCTGTCGGTCGGGTAGGTGCGCATGGGGCGATTCCTTCAAACGACCGAACTCATCGCGCGCCGTGACGGTGTCCGTTGCGGATGATTGCGCTGGTAAAGGCGCAGCAGAACGCGGGTCGCGCGGGTCAACGCGTTGTCGAGCGCGGTGCGCCAATCGTGGCCGATCGAGGTGACGACGACGGTTCCGGCGCGTTCGGTGCTGAACTGGATCTGGCAGCGTTTGTCAACGCCGCCGCGGGGGCCGTTGACGTCGGACAGTTGCACCGTGGCGCGCGGCACCAGCCTACTCATTCGGCGCAGCACGAAGTGCACACGTTGAACAGCGAAGTCGTGCAGTGGTTGGCCGGTGGCATCGCGGGATACGAAGAGAACTTGCATGCAAAACCTCCTTCGGTTGAAACACCAACGAAAGGTAGGCTGGATCGACCCACTTAAAAAGCAGACAATAATGAATCGATAGTTCTGAAAAAACTGACTATGAGCCTGTGCTTTAGCTACCGTCATCTTTACTATTTTTGGGTCGTCGGCACCGAGGGCGGCATCGCTCGTGCGGCGGCACGGTTGGGCATGGCGGTGCAGACCGTCAGCACGCAGGTGCGCGAGCTCGAGCGCTCGCTCGGCTTCGCGTTGCTCAAGCCCGCGGGTCGCGGGCTGGTGCTCACCCCGGCCGGTACGGCCGCGATGCAGCAGGCACACCAGATCTTCGCACTCGGCGCGCAGCTGCCCGCATTCGTGCGCGAGTCCGTCAGCGCGCCCAGCGTGCGTCTTGCGGTAGGCATCTCCGACGGCTTGCCCAAACTGGTGGTGCGCAGCCTAATGCAGCCGGTCATCGACGAGCCGCACCTTCGACTCGTGTGCCACGAAGGCGAGATCTCCGACCTGCTGGCCGATCTGGCATTGCACCGGCTCGACCTCGTGCTCGCAGATCGGGTGGCACCGCCGAATGCGAACGTCAGGGTCTACAGCCACTCGCTGGGCACGTCTTTGCTAGCCTGGTATGCACCACCCGCGCTTGCCGCGGTGGCCGAGCGTGGGTTCCCGCAATCGCTTGCCAAAGTGCCGGTGTTGTTGCCGACACCGCACGTCGCGGTGCGTGCGTTGCTCGATCAATGGTTCGAGAAACACGGCATTCGGCCGAACATCGTCGGCGAGTTCGAAGACAGCGCTTTGCTCAAGACCTTCGGTGCCAGCGGCATGGGCGTGTTCCCGGCGGTCGAGTTGGTCCACGAGGAACTGGTGAGCCGCTATGCAGTGAAGCGGGTCGGGCAGTGCGAAGGCGTCAGCGAACAGTTCTTCGCCATCGGCACCGAAAGAAAAGTTCAGCACCCGCTGGTTCAGCGGATTCTGAAATCCATAACGGCGCGGTAAAGCGACATTCCCGTTCGCCGCACATCCAACCGGGCCACGCCGCCGCGCCCGGTCAGTAGGTCAGTTCGAGGGTACTGATCTCGTTGTTCGCAGTCGGCCAGGTGCGGCCGACGAGGCGCTCGTCGTTGAACACGCCGATGACTGCGCGGCTCGTTTCGTCTGCGAGCTTGAGCCGGGACGACGCGACGCCAGCCACGCCCTGCGGCACGCCCGGCGGGCTCTTGCCGTCGAGGCTGATCGCGTCGCGCGGCAGGCCGTAGTAGCCGCGCGGGCGGGTCATGACGACGACCGCGGCGGCCTCTTTGTCGGCCTCGAGCAGCTTCTCGACCCGCAGGTTCACGATCGCCGACGACCGCGAGAACGGTGAGCGGTAGATGTGCGTCGTCGCATAGCCGGGTGCGGCGAGCACGAACTCGTAGCGTGCCTGCGCGTCGGCCCTGAACGGGCCCCACGAACCGTCGGCGGCGACCGGCTTGCTGTGCAACGCCGCGCCGATGCGCTCGCCGGTGCTGGGGTCGGTGGTGTAGACCTCGACCGTCGCGCCGGCCAGCGGCAGGTTGGTCGGCACCACGCCCGCGGCGGCATGGGTGAAGTAGCCGCTGACCTTGCCGTCGAGCACCACACTCGCTTCGGGTACGACCGCGAGCGAGACTGGTGGCTTGCCGGTGATGAAGCGGAACATCGCCTCGAAGGCCTTCGCGCTGTAGGCGGTTTCGCGGTGGTCGATGCCGGCGATCACGACGTTCTCGGCGCCCTTGAGCGCCGGGCCGTCGAACGTGACATTCGTCGGCACGCCTTTCGCACCGATCCACACGCCGTCGGGTTGCGCGAACTTGTCGTTGGCGTCGGAGCGGATCGTCAGCCACTTCACGCCCGGCGTCACCTCGTCGCCGTTCGGCGCTTTGGGCGCGTTCAAGCCCATCAGGAACGCACCTGCGCCGTTGAACTCGGCGTTCAGCGGACGCTTCGGGTCGGCGTACACGCCGTGGTTCGGCGTGCCGCACAGTACTGCGTGCGAGACCTTGCCAGCGCCGTTGCCGTTTTGGATGTAGTTGCGCACCGCGTTGCCGCCGCGCGAGTTCGCGATCAGCACGACCTGGCGCGCACCAGTCGCGATCAACACCTTGTCGACCTCCGCCGAGAGGTACGCCATGTTCTCGGCCGTCGAGCTGCGGCCTGGTTGGGGCTTGGTATCGTCGTCGCGCGAGAGCGGGTAGGGAATATCGACCGCGTGCAACCGCGCGCGCGGCCAGCCATTGGATTCGAAGCGCCACAGCGTCGTCGTCCACAGCGCGGCGGTGTCGCCGTTGCCGTGCACGAACACGATCGGTGGTGGCGGAGTGTTGGTTGCGGTCGTGCACGCGGCGAGCAGCGTCGAAGCGGCGGACGCGATCAGCAGGTCGCGGCGGTTGAGTGTCATGGCGTTGGCTCGGTCGGATCGAGGTCGATCGTTGCGGAAACAAGAAGCGGATTGTGGTTCAGAGGTCACCCGCCGCCGGCAGCGCCGGCAGGCCCGGCGCATCGAGCCGGGTCGCGGCGCGCACCGCGCGCACGATCGCGGTTGCCATCACTTCCGCGGCGAGCGCACCGATCAGCGTGACGTTCGCGGTGCGCCCGGCCGCGCCGGTGGCAAGCGCGAAGACCGTGTCGCCATCGGTCATCGTGTGGACAGGGTTGATCGCGCGCGCGAAGCCGTCGTGCGCCATCTGCGCGACCTTGTTGGCCTGCGACTTGGTCAGCACCGCATCGGTCGCGACGATGCCGAGCGTGGTGGCTGCACCGACTTGCAGCGGGGCCGGTACGTCGCCGCGCAGCAGCGCCTGCATCGTGCCAAACAACGCGCGGCCATCGGGCGTGCGCGCACCGGCGATGACTCGGCCGGTCGATGGGTCGACGACATCACCGATCGCGTTGACCGCGACCAGCGCGCCGACCGTGATGCCGTCGACTGTGACCGACGCGCTGCCGAGCCCCCCGCGCATCGCGCGCCCGATGCCGAAAAGCTTGCCGACGCTGCAACCCGTGCCGGCGCCGACGTTGCCTTGCGCGACCGGTGCCTCGCTCGCGGCCTCGCAGGCGGCGTAGCCCGAGGCGGCATCGGGGCGGCTCGTCGGGTCGCCGATCCACAGGTCGAACAGGATCGCCGCAGGCACGATGGGAACGCGTGCCGGGCCGACCTGCACGCCATGACCACGCTCGTCGAGCCAGCGCATCACGCCACCGGCCGCATCGAGCCCGAACGCGCTGCCGCCGGCCAGCATCACCGCGTGCACCTTCTCCACGGCATTCAGCGGCGAAAGCAATTCGGTCTCGCGCGTGCCCGGCGCCGCGCCGCGCACGTCGACCCCCGCAACTGCGCCCTCGGGCGTAAGAACGACGGTGACGCCAGTCGGGCGGCGCGCATCGGTGTGGTGGCCGACGCGCAGGCCGCGCACGTCGGTCAGGCTGTCGGTGTGCGATGCGGGCGCGGGTGCGGCTTTGTTCACTTGCGCGCAGCGACGAAAGCGTTGCGCGACGCAACGGCCAGGTCGCTGTAGTTGCTGAACACGCCGTCGAGGCCCATCTCGAAAAACATCTCGTACTCGTCGGCGGCAGCGGCCGGATCGGCTTTCGCGAAGGTCCAGCCGTGCACGGGAAGCCCGGCCGCATGCGCCGCCTCGACGAAGCGGGTGCCGAGCGGGAACTTCGGGTTGCCGATGGCGACGCCGGCGCGGCTCGCATAGGCCGCAACTTCCGGCAGCGACAGCGTGCGACCGCCAGGCACGCCGATCGCGAACGCGCCGTCGGGCAACGTCACCGCGACGCCGAGTTGCACCAGCGGCAGCCGCATACCGAGCGCGCGCTGTTTGTCGGCCAAGCGCTTCATCGTCGCGTCGCCGAACGACTGCACGAAGACCTTGTCGGCGCCGCTCGTGTAGCGCTCACGGGCAAGCGTTGCGAGGATCTTGTCTTCCATCGCCGGGTCGGCCTGCTTGGCCTGTGGGTAGATACCGATCGTGCGGCCGGTGACGGTGCTTTGTGCCTTCGCGAGCGCAATCACCTCGTCGAAGGTCGGTACGCGCAGTTCGGCGAATGTCGGCGTGAAGCCGGAGCAGGTGGTGGCACCGGTCGTGGTCTCCTTGACTGTCAGCGTCTTGATCTCTGCGAGCGAGAAGTCGACGACCTCGCAGCCGGCTTTTGCGGTGAGCCCACGCACGGCGAAAAGATCAGTGACGTTGGTGGTGCGCGGCAGCGTGTTGTCGTGAATCGCGACGAGCACGCCGTCGCTCCTCATCTGCAGGTCGGGCTCGATGAAGTCGGCGCCCGTCTTGATCGTGAGCTCGTAGCCGGCGAGCGCGTGCTCGGGCAGGTAGCCGCTCGCGCCGCGGTGGGCGATGACGAGCGGCGCAGCGATCGGGTTAGCCACTTGCGCCAGGGGCCCGCATAGCAGGCTTGGCAGCACCAGCACCAGCGCCGCCTGTCGCATCGAGCGAGCACACCCGCCGCGCGATTCAACCAAAAACACCTAGCGCGAGCATCATGCAAAAACACCTGCGGTGTTTTGCATCCGCGCCGACACCTCGCTGAGCTGCTGCATCGAGTCGCCGTAGCTCATTTCCATCACTGTGAGGCGCTTGAAATAGTGGCTCGCGGCGTACTCGTCGGTCACGCCGATGCCGCCGTGCAATTGGATGCACTGTTGGCCGACGAAGCGCATCGATTGCCCGATCTGGTACTTCGCTTGGGCGAGCGCACGGCGGCGTTGCGGCGCGGGGTCGTTCAACTTCAGGCTCGCGAAATAGCTCATCGAGCGGCCGAGTTCGAGCTGCATCTTGACGTCGGCGATGCGGTGCTTGAGCGCCTGAAAACTGGCGATCGCCACGCCGAATTGCTTGCGCGTGTTCATGTACTCGACGGTGATCCCGACCAGCTTGTCCATCGCGCCGACGGCCTCGGCGCACAGCGCGGCGATGCCGATGTCGACCGCGTGTTCGAGCGCGCCGAAAGCCGCGCCGGCCGGCATCAATTCGATCGCGTCGGCATCCGTCAACGTGAGGTCGGCGGCACACGCACCGTCTTGCGTCGGGTAGCCGCGCACGTTCACACCTTTCTCGCCCTTCGAGACGAGGAACAACGCGATGCCATCCGGCGCATCGACCGCGCCGCTGACGCGCGCCGGCACGATGAACGCACCCGCGTGCGCGCCGGCCGGCACGACCGTCTTGGTACCACTCAGCTGCCAGGTGCCACCATGGTTCTTCGCGGTTGTCTCGACATGCGCGAGCCGGTAGCGCGCAGCGCGCTCCTGGTGCGCGAGCACGACGAGCTCCTTGCCCTCGGCGATGCCCTGCAACCAGAGCGGCGCCGACGGCGCATTGCCGGCGTTCAACAGGCTCGTGGCGACCAGCGACACGGCCGCGAACGGCTCCATCACGATGCCGCGGCCGAGCTCTTCCATCACGACCATCGCGTCGACCGGGCCGAAGCCCATGCCGCCGTTTTCTTCCGAGACGTAGAGGCCGAGCAGGCCGAGTTCGGCGAGTTCTTTCCACGCCTCTTTCGAGTAGCCGCCGGCCTTGACGATGCCGCGCCGGCGATCGAAGGTGTAGGCCTTGTCGACCCACTTGCGCACCGAGTCGCGCAGCATTTCCTGGTCGTCTGAAAAGTCGAAGTCCATGTCGGTTCCTTGATGATTTAGCCGAGCACGGTCTGCGCGACGATGTTGCGTTGCACTTCGTTCGAGCCGCCGTAGATGGTCGTCTTGCGCATGTTGAAATAGGTGCCTGCGAGCGGCGCGACGAACGCGCCGGTGGCCATGTCACCTTGCCATCCGGCTTCCATCGCTTCCTGGATCCAGGGCACCGACGCCGGGCCGGCAGCCAGCATCATCAGCTCGCTGTAGCGCTGCTGGATTTCGCTGCCGCGGATCTTCAGCAGGCCTGCGACATCGAGCGAAGACTTGCCGTTCTTCTCGGCCGAGAGCACGCGCAGCACCATCATCTCCAACGCGACGACCTCGACCTCGAGCTTCGCGATTTCGTCACGAAAGCGCGCATCGGCGTAAACGCCTTCAGCGGTCGCGATGCGCTTCAAGCGCTCGAGTTCGCGCTTTGCACGGTTCACGTCGGCGATGTTGGTGCGTTCGTGCGCGAGCAGGTGCTTGGCGTATGTCCAGCCCTTGTTTTCTTCACCGACGAGTTGATCG
>JANLUW010000280.1:0-8142 GCA_031363645.1 Rhizobacter sp.
AAGGTCGCGGGTGTCTCTGCAACTCGATGAGCCGGCGCCGCCAGCGCATCCGGCAGCCCAGCGCCGAGGCGCATCTCGGCGGCTCGTACCCAGCGCCGCAGCAGGTTCGCGTTGACGCCGTTGGCCATCGCCACCGCGGCCATCGACATGCCTGCTTGCATGCACGACGCCACCGCGTTCGCCTTAAATTGGTCGCTGTGCAAGCGCCGACGCCTGCGACCGCCGACGGCTTGTTCGGGGATAGTGTTCACGTGCCCACCAAGAGTTGAACCGACCCCCAAACCTTGGACACTGTTGAAGTTTTGCCGGCGCAGCGGCAGCTTGCATTCTGTATTCGATGGGGCTCAGTCCTCCGAGTCCCAGCTTGATCCGATCCGCGTTGTAGTAGTCGATGTATTCGTGAAGCGCGCCCTTCAATGTCTCGACGCTCTCGAACGCATTGAGATAGAAGAGTTCGCACTTCAGAGTTCCGAAGAAGCTCTCCATGGCAGCATTGTCGAGGCAGTTCCCTCTACGCGACATGCTCTGGACGAGCCCGTTTTCCTGAAGACGCTTTCGAAACGCAGGCATGCGGTACTGCCACCCTTGATCTGAATGCAGCATCGGTCTTTCGCTTGGGCCGAGCCGATCGAACGCCTTGGTGAGCATGCTCTCGATCATGGTCGGCAGCGGTCGCTCCGCGATCTCGTACGAGACGATCTCGCGGTTATACAGATCCATCACCGGCGACAAATACAACTTTCGATTGTTGACCTTGAACTCCGTCACGTCCGTCACCCATTTCTCGTTCGGCTGATCGGCCCCGAAGTCACGCTGCAGATGGTTGGGTGCCGTCTCGGCAATTGCTCCTGCAAAGGCCTTGTAGCGTTTGGGTCGAACCAGCGATTTCAGCTGCATCGCAACCATCAACTTTTGCACGGTCTTGTGGTTGACACCCGACCCCTGTCGTTTCAACTCAGCAGTTATTCGCCGATAGCCGTACCTGCCGCGGTGACGATTGAAGATGTCGCGGATCCTGGTCTTCAGGTCGCAGTGTCTGTCGCTCGCGTGAAGAGCCTTCTGCTGGTAGTAAAAGCTGCTGCGTGCCAACCCGGCAATCTGCAGCAGATCCGCGAGTGGGAAGTGTTGCCTCAACTCGAGCACGATCAGCGTCCTTTGGCGGGCACTGAGCGCGTCTTGGCCCGAGTCAAGGCTTGCGCTTTTTTTAGGTAGGCGTTCTCCAAGCGAAGCTGCTGAACATCGCGCAGCAATTCTTCCCGACTGCGCTGATCGTCAACTGGCGCCTCTTCCCGGTCGCGCCGGCGCGGCGTCTTGCTCATTTTCGTCTGCTCTTGTTTCCAACCTGGTTGCAAAGCAGCTGCGCCGTAGACGGCATGCAGCCGCCTCCATTCTGCAACCTGGTCTGCTCGTCGGATGTCGAAGAGTGCGGCGGCCTGCCTGCATGAGATCCCCTCGTCACTCACTCGGCGTAGAACTTCCAGCTTGAACTCAAGGCCGTAGTTGCCGCGCTTTTTCGTCACCACGCCCGCTGCACCTAAAGCGCCGTACCCAGCAACCCACTTGCGCAGCGAGTCCACATGGACGCCCTGTGCTTCGGCAGTGGCGCGCAAACCGCCGCCTCCTTTCCGATAAGCCTTGACAGCTGCGAGCTTCTGCTTATCCGTGTACTTGGCCATTCCGAATCCCCTGGGTTCGTCCAGGTTTCGGGGGTCAGATCAAAATAGGTGGATACCATGCTCACGCCCCTATCGTCGTCAAGCAAGGTGGGACGGCAAGACGCTCACGGTTCGCAAGCGCCGTCCAGCGCTCGTTCGACTGAGATCGTGAGTTCCGCGGCCGACTGCACCTGGTCGCGCCCCCCGCGCTTGGCAGCGTAGACGGCCTGGTCAGCGGCTTCCAGCAGGGCCGCCGGGTTCTGACCGGGGCGGAATTGCGCCACCCCGATGGACACGGTCACCGTCAGCGGGGGTGACTTCAGCAGCGGTGTCGCACACGCGCCGGACCGCAGGCGCTCGGCCACGTCGATTGCCGGCGACAACGGCGTGTCGGGCAGCACCACGACGAACTCTTCACCACCGTAACGGGCACAAACCTCACCCTCGCGCAGCAAGCCGCGCATGCGGACGGCAAAGGCACGTAAGGTGTCGTCACCGACGCCGTGGCCGTGCACGTCGTTGATGCGCTTGAAGTAGTCGATGTCCAGAAGCAGCACCGACAGTGGCCGGCCATTGCCGCTGGCCAGCTTGAGCTGCTTCGACAGCAGCAGGTCGAGGGCGCGTCGGTTGGGCTGGCCGGTTAAGGCGTCGGTGGCGGCATCGTGCTTGACAAGCGCCAGGGCTTCGCGCAGCTGCTTGGCCAGCAGCGCGTTCGCGAACTGCAAGCGGATGCCCTCGACCACGCGATCGGCGATGGGGTGCATGTAGTACACGATGAGCGCCAGAAAAACCGTCAGGCCGATGAGCCCCTCGAGCGGAACCTTGCCCGGGCCGGCCAGTAAGACCGAGCCCAGCACTGCCGAGGCCCACAAGGACAGGATCTGCAGCCGGTAGGCCCGCACAAAGGTGATGTACACCGGCGCGTTGACCGCGCTCACGCCGCACAGCACCGCGGCAAGCCAGGGGTCCAGAACGGGATCGAAACCCATCAGCAGGCCGACCGCCGCCCCCCAGGCCGCACCGTCCGCGCCGGCCACCATCAGCACGGTGCCAGTGTCTTTGTCGACATGAGGACCGCGACGCGCGACACGATGCAACATCAACAGGCTGCACGCCCAAAACACGGCAAAGCCCGCCAGCCACAGACCGATCTGGGCGTGCGGCACTCGCCCCCAGCTCAACCACACCACCAGCGCCCAACCGGCCGGGGTGGTGGTGAGCGTGCGCCGAAGCGCCGTCAAGCACTGGACGAACGCCGTCTGTCTCGCAACCTGCGCAGTGTCCTTGACGGGATCCGGTTGAACGTCGGTAGCCACAGCAGTCTCAGGCATAGGAAGTCACCAGCAGTCTCCGGGCCGGGAGAGCTGCCGTCCAATGGCATGACCGTGAATTGCATTCAGCACGATCTAATTTCGGCGTGCCCGTCCGTTTCTGAAACGGGCTGATCGGGAATTTGGCGCCAGCAGAGCTTGTGATGGGTGGCTCTTGACCGATGCCGGGTCCGCGTCAGACGAGTTCGACGCCACTTTGCTGACGCTCAAAAACGCTTCCTGACCGACTACTTCGGGGCGAGCAGTTCCGACATCCAGCCGTCTCAGGTCGGCCAATTGCTGCCCTCGGCTTCGTCTGACCATAGCGGTCGTTCAAATTGGCGTGCTTGCGATTGCTTGGACGCGCCGCAGCGGATGTTGGGGCAGTCCGGCGTCAAGCAGCGCCGTAACCTGGCCAACCGGTAGCGGGCGGCTGATGTGGAAACCCTGCATCACATCGCAGCCAAGCGCGCCTAGAAAATCCAGCTGTTCCTTTGTCTCCACGCCTTCTGCAACGGTCGTCATGTTCAGCGAACGCGCCATCGCAATGATGGCGCGCGTGATTGAGGCGGCGCCTTCGTCACTGGTCACTTCGAACATAAATGACTGATCGATCTTGAGAACGTCGATCGGGAAACGCTTCAGATAGCTCAGGCTGGAGTACCCGGTCCCGAAGTCATCCAGAGCCAAGCGCACACCCAAGTTCTTGATCTGGCGCATCGTCGCAAGGGCCGCGTCAGTGTTCTGCATCAAGACCGACTCCGTCAGTTCAAGTTCAAGGCACTTTGCCGGCAACCGCGTGCAGTAAAGAACATCGCGCACAAGTGCCGGGACGTCCTGCTGCTGAAACTGCTTTGCCGACATGTTGACCGCCACGCACAGTTTGATGTGGCCGCTGTCATGCCAAGCCTTGGCTTGGGCGCATGCCGTTCTAAGCACCCATTCGCCTATTGGGATGATCAGCCCGGTTTCCTCGGCCACCGGAATGAATCGTGCGGGCGACACCATGCCAAGCGTGGGATGGTGCCAACGCAGCAGCGCCTCGACGCCGACGATGCGGCCGCCGTCATGATCGACCTGCGGCTGGTAGTGCAGCACCAGCTCTTCTCTTTCCAATGCGAAGCGCAACGCACTCTCTAGTTCCATGCGTTCCTGCGCTTGCGCGCCCATTTCGATCGAATAGCTCTGGAACCCATTGCGACCGTTCGACTTGGCGCGATACATGGCTATGTCGGCATGCTGAAGCAGGAGGTCGCAACTGTCGCCGTCTTGCGGAAAAACGCTGATGCCAATGCTGGCGCCCAGATGGAGGTCACGGCCGTCTTGCGAGATCTTCACTTTGAACGCATCGAGTACCTTCGAAGCAACGTGAACGGCGTCTTCGCTGCGGGTCAGGCTGGGCAACAGGATCACGAACTCGTCGCCGCCCAGCCGTGCGATGGTGTCGCTTTCTCTCACCACTACTCCGAGGCGGGCCGCGATGGTGCGCAACAACGCATCGCCGAACGCGTGCCCGTAGCTGTCGTTGACGAACTTGAAGCCATCCAGATCAAGGAACAGGATCGCCACATGCTGGTCGGTGCGTCGCGCCTGCGCCAGTGCCTGGGCAATTCGATCGTTGAGCAAGTTGCGGTTTGGCAGGCCGGTCAGCGCGTCGTGGTTGGCCTGGTACGCGATCCGTTCGGCGTGCAACCGACGCTCGGAGATGTCGCTGGCCACACCGTCGATGCGAACCGACGAGCCATCATTTCCGTTGCTGACGCGGGCGCGAACCTCCAGCCAGCGTTCGCTGCCGTCTGGTCGAACGATCCGATACTCGATCGTGACGGCATCGTTGACTTTTAAGGCGCCTAAACAGCCCAGCACGCGATCTCGGTCGTCGGGGTGGACGGTCCGCGACCAAAGGTTGCTGTCCGCAAAAAATTCGCGCACCGGGCGGCCGAACACGCGCTCTGCGGCAGGGTTGAGATAGAGCAACTCCTTTCCCACCAGCGAGATCGACCACACGACGTTGTCGATCGAATCGAGTACGCCCGAAAGCTTTTCCTCGGCACGATGCAACTGCAAGATACGTTGTTCGAGGCGGGTGTTGGCGTCGGTCAGATCGTCACGAGCCTGACGCAGTCCCTCGCGGGCGCCCGACAGCCCCAACGCGGCGGAACCGATTTCGGCTTGCAGCGCGTTGAAGCTGACCGCCATGTCGCCCACTTCGTCGTTCGTGTTGACGCGAACTGGTGTGATGTCGATCCTGGCATGAGCGCCATCCAAATCACCACGCCCGAGCGCGTTCATGGCGCGCGAAAAATCTGCGAGCGTTCCCGTAGCCAAGCGTTTCGCGACGCTCGAGACCTCCAGCACGGAGTGGGCAATCATGCCCGGCAGAACGAGCGCTACCGTGATCGAAAGCATGGCGACCGCGACGAAGATGTCGGCCAGGCCTGTCATCAAGGCGCTTTGCTGCGCTGGCAGGTTGCTGACGGCGAGCAGGTAACCGGCCCCGTCCAGCATAAGAACCAGCAGCATGGCGCCGGTTAGCTTGACCTGCAGCGTGCTAGCCCATCCCGGCAAACCAGCGCGCTTGCGGTCGTCGTACTTGCGCAGCGCGTACAGCGCCGATCCGGAGTACGCGAAAGCCAAGCCGATCAGCACGGTCGAGAGGCCGAACTGCTCGAACCCGAGCAGGGCCGAGAAGGCCCAGATCACGGCTGCGGCCAAGCCGAGCGTGATCGTGCCGCGCGGTGCGCGGTAGGGTCGGTGCTTCTGCGGTTCGTCGCGCCGCAACAGCCACACGGCCACGCTGGGCAGGGCGATGCTGATGAGGTACGTGAAGTTGGCTGCTGCGATGAGCCAGATCGGGTCGCCGATCAAAAGAAACGCGATCGCCATCGCAGCGGTCAGCAGCGTCGCGACCCAGGGCACATCGGTGCGCGACCGGAGTGCGAGCACCCGTGGCAGCAGCCCGTCTTCTGAAAGCTGGGACAGAGTCCGCGCAGCGCCCGCCAGTGGCTGCAAGGTGCCGGAAAACATGCTGAGCACCATGAACAAGACGACCGCAGCCTTGCCCGCGTTGCCGAACAACGGGGCGAAGGTGGGGCCGAGGACCAGAGCCAAGGACTTGCCAAGAGGTTCGGATCCCAGGCTCCCCAGCCATACCACTGGAAGGGCGACGAAGAACACGCCGGCCAGCAAGCCGCTGGCCAACATGGCGCGCGGCACCGCTTTGGCAGGATCGACGGTCTCGCCGACATGGCAGGCCGCAGCTTCAAAGGCCGGTGCGGCGAACCCGATGAGGTAGAGCCCTGCCATCAAGCTGGTCAGCTGGCCGAACCAGCCGGGGAACGGGGTCGTCAGCTCGAAAGTTGTGGCCATGCGCCAGTCGACATCGCCCGCCGCGATCGGTGCCAACCCCGACACGAACGCCAGCAACGCGGACGCGCCTGCCACGGGAACGGCGAGTCGCGTGACCCACTTGATGCCCGCAAGGTTGAGGAGCATGAATGCAACCACTATCCCGATGGCCAGGATCGTAATGGGCACTGCCGGGAGATACCACTCGTGGATGGCTGACGCTGACAGGATCGCTGTCAGACCGCAGGTCGGCACCCAGCCCCACCAGTAGCACACGCCGGTCAGGTTGGCCAGTACCGGACTGTACGGACGGAACGCTTCCAAACAGGTGGCCGAGATGCCCCCTACACGATGCGGGTACATGAGCACAAGTTCGATCCAACCGGGCGCGGCAGCCCAGGAGAGCAGCAGTCCGACAAGCAGCAGAGGCACGGCGGCACTGCCCTGTCCGAGGATGTTGCCCTGCCCGACGAAAAGTGCCGCCAGGATGAAGAGGCTTTGGTTACTGCCCCCCATGGCGAGCGCGGTGGTGCCTATCCAGCCCAGCCTGCGCGGATGGGAGGGTGCTTGGCTATCGGACAAGGTCTGGCGGAGGATTGCTGGAGTCATGGAAGCGTCGCCGTGGGATGGACTCAGAGGAAATATCGGCATCGGGACGTTTGACTTGAACATAACCGCTCCATCGGAACGACGAATCGAGGTTCTGTCGCAATAAGTCGCTCCGCGTAAGCCGGCGCGATGGACAAGCTACATCTTCCTGCCCGAGCTGCCTGGTCAGCTTCAAACCTTGGACAAACGGAAGCCAACCGCTGTGTACTGCGACAGCGGTTACCGCGCTTCCACAGCGGCCAGGTTGTTGCGGTCGCATGGGTTCGAGGTTTCAAACGTTTCTGGAAGTTTGCGAGCGTGGAAATCAAGTGGCCTTCCGATGGAGGCCCCCGATGTGGCGGGCACCGGCAGCTAGCCGACACCACGGCAGGTGGTGACGGTCCATCAGCTTTCAGCTCGAGTGCTGGCGCCGGTGCAAAATCTTAAATTCTGTGAAGGAATCAACATGAAGACAAATTCGAAACTTCTCGCCGTCTCCGGTGCATTTCTTGTCGCTGGAGTCATCGGTGGATGCGCGACAGGCTCTTCAACCTCTGGCTCCATGGGCGGCATGAGCGGCATGGGCGCGGGGCAGATGGACATGCAAGCAATGTGCGAGAAACACAAAAGCATGATGGCCGGAAAGTCAGCTGCCGAGCAGCAAGCCATGATGAATGAGCACATGAAATCGATGTCACCAGAAATGCAGACACACATGAAAGCGATGCACGAAAAGTGCAATTCCTTCTAAACCCGAGTGAGCCGTTCGCTGGTCCTGCAGCGGGCGAGATGTCTGCGCACCCCTCTCGGGAGGTGAACGCTCGTCGCTCCTGTGGATCGACATGGCGGTCGTTGACCGCTGCGGCCGCAGCGAAGCAGCCGTGCGGTCGGTTCATGCAAATCACCTCGTCCACGTCAACGAACAGGACGGGATGCGCTGTCGGCGCGATGCCGGTCGAGCGGACGCCGCTCATTTCAGGCTCCGCATCTTCAGGCGCATGCGCTGGCGGATGGCGAAGAGGGCTGGCGGCACTCCCTTGGAACCATGCCGCGTGCCGACCTGGCCCTGGACCCAGAAGACCCGCAGGGTGAGTGCTTCCGCGCGCTTGCGGACAAGGTGCCCCTGACAAGCTGCGCGAGCATTTCGCCGCGCTCAACACCGGCACCGGCGAAGTGCTGGGCAAGACCGCCGCCCGCCACACCAGCGAGCAGTTCGTGACCTTCCTCGAAGACATCGTCGC
>JANLUW010000344.1:0-15182 GCA_031363645.1 Rhizobacter sp.
CGAGCGCGTACATCGCGCACGCCTCTTCGCCACTTTCGGCTTCTGCCACGACCTCGATCTGCGCATCGGCGAGCAGCATGCGAAAGCCCATGCGCACCAGCGCGTGGTCGTCGACCAGCATCACGCGGATCATGGCGACGCCCCCGCCGCGCCCACCGACAGCGGCAGCCGCACCTGCAGGCGCACCCCGCGCGGCGCTGCGGCTGCGATCTCGAACTTGCCGCCGAGCGATTCGGCGCGCTCGGCGAGCCAGCGCAGGCCGTGGTGGCCGGTCTTCTGCGACCAGTCAGCCGCCAGCCCCACGCCGTCGTCGGTCAGCGTCAGCATGACGTGATCGACGTGACCCTGCACCTCCAGCGTGAGCCGGTGCGCGTGGCCGTGGCGCATCGCGTTGGTCAGGCCCTCCTGCGCGGCGCGGTAAAGCGCGAGCGATGTTTCAGCCGGAATCACCGCGGCGCCGAGCGCGACCTCGAGCGTGATCTGCACATCCTCGTGGCTGCGCCGTGTGCGCTCGACGAGGTCGGCGAGCGCGTCGGCCAGGCCGAGGTTGTCGAGCACCAGCGGCGTGAGGCGAGGGATCATGCCGTGCATCGCGTCGTACAGGCGCAGCGACTCTTCGGCGATGAGCCGCGCCGCGGCCTCGGCCTGCGGGTCGAGCGACTGCACGCGCTGCGCGATCGAGAGCGCCATGCTGCGCACCGCGGTCACCGACTGGCCGAGCTCGTCGTGCAGCTCGCGCGCGATCAGGCGGCGCTCGGCTTCGATGTGTTGGTCGAGCCAGCGCGTGAGCTCGCGGCTGTCGGAGAGTTGCAGCTCGGCGCGCACCGCGCGGCGTTCGGTCTCGATGTGGTCTTGCAGCTCGCCGACCATGCGGTTGAAGGCTGCGCCGATGGCCGCTGCTTCGAGCCCGGCCAGCGGCGGCAGCGCCGCATCGAAATGGCCGGCCTGCAGCTCGTTCAACGCCCGCACGATCTGGCCGAACGGCTGCACTGCGCGCCCGACCAGCCAGAAGACCAGCGTGTTGACAACGATCAGCATCGCCAGCGCGCCACCGGTCATCGCGACGACGCTGTCCCAGGCGTCGACCTCGGCGCGCGAGGCATTCGCGCCGATGACGAGCTTGCCGTCGGGAAACGAGATCGCCTGCACCGAGGGCGGTGGGCCGATCAGCGCGGCGAACCAGTCGGGCGCGTCGCGGCCGGCTTTGTAGGTCGGCGGCGGTGAGCGGTAGAGCTCGGTACCTTGCACGTCGAACAAGGTGATGTCGTTCGAGCGCACCCGGCCGATGCCTTGCAGGAACGCCAGCAACGACGAGTTGCCGGTGGCTGCATAGCGCCACGCCGTGCGCTGCAGCAACTGCGCGGCGACGCGGTTGGCCGCCACCACTTCTTCTTGCACCGAGTCGCGCAGGCTGCGCAACTGCAGAGCCACCACCGCGACCGCGAACGACAGCGTCAACGCCGCGACGATCGAATTGATCTTGAGCCGCAAGCTCATCGGATGGGCGAACAGGTGGGCCGACACAGCGCCGATGGTAGCCACTGCCCAGCACGAACCCGCAGTTCGATTCATGAAAATCATGAGGGCCGAATCATGTTGCGACGGCTGTGCCGCGGCGACCGCAGGCCCGACGATCCACCACGGGACGCATGCGTTCCCACGGGTGCCGGTCGGTGCCCGTGCCACCCGACAGGAGACCCTTCCATGCAATGGCAAACCCCCACCGCGATTGACTTCCGCTTCGGCTTCGAAATCACGATGTACGTCGCCGCCCGCTGATCCAGGCGCCGCGATGCCGGCACGCCGAAGGTTCGCCTGACGCGTGCCGGTTTCTCAACCACCGAATTCCGACCTCACCCTCGCGACATGCGCATCACCATCCTCGGCTCGGCCGCCGGCGGCGGGTTCCCGCAGTGGAACTGCAACTGCCGCAACTGCGCCGGGCTGCGCGCCGGCACCGTGAACGCGAAGGCGCGTACGCAGTCGTCGATCTTCGTGCGGCCCGATGACGCGGCAGATGGCGTGCTCTTCAATGCCTCGCCCGACATCCTCGAGCAGATTCGCAGCCACCCCGCGCTGCAACCGGCCCGTGCGGTGCGTGACACGGCCATCGCCGGCGTCGTGCTGATGGACGGCCAGATCGACCACGCCACCGGCCTCTTCATGCTGCGCGAGCGCAGCGCACCGCTGCCGCTGTGGTGCACCGACCCGGTCGCCGAAGATCTGAGCACGGGCAATCCGGTGCTGCGCGTGCTCGGCCACTACTGCGGTGTCGACCGACACGCCATCGCGCTCGACGGCGCGGCGTTCACAGTGCCCGGCGTGGCGGGCTTGGGCTTCCGCGCGCTGCCGTTGTCGAGCAAGGCCGCGCCGTATTCACCGCACCGCGAGCGGCCAGTGCCGGGCGACAACATCGGCATGCTGATCACCGACACCCTGAGCGGCCGGAGCGTGTTCTACGCGCCCGGCCTGGGCGAGATCACGCCGCTGGTGTTCGACGCGATGTGCAGCGCCGACTGCGTGCTGGTCGACGGCACTTTCTGGACCGACGACGAAATGCCGCGCATGGGCCTGAGCTCGAAGACCGCGCGCGCCATCGGCCACCTGCCGCAGTCGGGTGCCGGCGGCATGATCGAGTGGATGGCCAAGCTGCCGGTCGGCGTGCGGCGGATGCTGATCCACATCAACAACACGAACCCGATCCTCGACGAAGACTCTGCCGAGCGCGCGGTGCTCACCCGCGCCGGCATCGAGGTCTGCGAGGACGGCATGGAACTGCGGGCCTGACGACGATGCGTGCCGACATGATTCTCGCGAGACAGGTTGCCGATGGCGAAGCGGCTGCATGGTCGCCGCTCGAGTTTGAAGCCAAGCTGCGCGAGCGGGGCCGCTCGTACCACATTCACCACCCGTTCAACCTGATGCTCAACGGCGGCCGGGCCACGCCCGAGCAGGTGCGCGGCTGGGTCGCGAACCGCTTTTACTACCAGATCGCGATACCGATCAAAGACGCCGCGGTGCTGTCGAACTGCCCCGACGGCGAGGTGCGGCGCGGCTGGGTGCAGCGCATCCTCGACCACGACGGCTTCGAGCTCAACGGCGTGCACGACGCAGGCGGCATCGAGGCTTGGTTGCGCCTGGCCGAGGCGGTGGGCCTGACGCGCGCCGAGGTGCTCGACTTGCGGCATGTGGCGCCGGCACTGCGCTTCGCGGTCGATGCCTACGTGAACTTCGCGCGCCGCGCGCCGTGGCAAGAAGCGGTCTGCTCGTCGCTGACCGAGCTCTTCGCGCCGGAAATCCACAAGCAGCGGCTCGCCACCTGGCCTGAACACTACCCGTGGATCGACGCCGAGGGCATGGCGTACTTTCGCAACCGCATCAGCCAGGCGCGCCGCGATGTCGAGCAGGGTTTGGCGATCACGCTCGCGCACTTCGCGACCCGGCCGTTGCAGGAGCGGGCGCTCGAGGTGCTGCAGTTCAAGCTCGACATTCTGTGGGCGCTGAACGATGCGATGGCGCTCAAGTACGGCGTGAACCCGTGACAGCGCCATTGAATGCGGCCACGCAGCCGCGCGTCGGCAGCGGCTTTCGGTTGCAGTGGGAGCCGGTGCAGAACTGCCACGTGCTGCTCTACCCCGAAGGCATGGTCAAGCTCAACGAAAGCGGTGGCGAGATCATGAAACGCTGCGACGGGCAGCGCAGCCTCGCCGGCATCGCGCGTGAACTCGAGCAGGCTTTTTCCGCACCCGACCTCGGCCCCGATGTGCTCGCCTTCGTCGAGATGGCCGGCAAACAACGATGGCTCGCATGGGACTGATGGGCCCGCCCGCCAGCGCCGTTCCTGGCCCGCCGCTCTGGCTGCTCGCCGAGCTGACCTACCGCTGCCCGCTGCACTGCGTGTTTTGCTACAACCCGGTCGATTTCGCGCGCCAGACCGAAGAGCTGAGCACCGACGACTGGCTGCGTGTGCTGCGCCAGGGCCGCGAGCTTGGTGCGGTGCAGCTCGGCCTCTCCGGCGGCGAGCCGCTGGTGCGCGACGACCTCGAAGTGATTATCGCCGAGGCGAGCCGCCTGGGCTACTACACCAACTTGCTGACCTCCGGCGTCGGCCTCACTGCCGCGCGCGCCGCGTCGTTGAAGGCTGCGGGCCTGGAGCACGTGCAGCTGTCGTTCCAGGATTCGACCCAGGAGATGAACGATTTCCTCTCGCACACCAAGACCTTCGAGCTGAAGAACCGGGTCGCTAGGGTCATCAAGGACCAGGGCTGGCCGATGGTCATGAACGTGGTGATCCACCGCATGAACATCGACCACATCGACCGCATCATCGGCATGGCCGCCGAGTTGGGCGCCGAGTATCTCGAACTCGCGAACACGCAGTACTACTCCTGGGCCTTTCTCAACCGCGACCAGTTGCTGCCGACGCACGCGCAGCTGCGCGCCGCCGAGCGCACGACAGACGCTTGGCGCGCGAAGCTCGGAAACGCGATGCGCATCTTCTTCGTCGCGCCCGACTACCACGAAGGCAAGGCGAAGAAGTGCGTGAACGGTTGGGGCAGCATGTTCCTGACGGTCGCGCCCGACGGCACGGCCTTGCCCTGCCACACTGCGAAGATGCTGCCCGGCCTCACGTTTCCGAACGTGCGCGAGCACAGCCTGCGCGACATCTGGTTCGACTCCGAAGGCTTCAACCGCTACCGCGGCACCGGCTGGATGAAGGAGCCGTGTTCGAGTTGCGAGTTCAAAGAGCAAGACCTCGGCGGCTGCCGCTGCCAGGCGTTCATGCTCGCCAACGACCCCGCCGCGGCCGACCCGGTCTGCGTGAAAAGCCCGCAGCATCATCTGGTTCAAGAGGCGGTGGCGCGCGCCGCGAGCATCGAACCGGCGCGCGTGGTCGAGCATCCACTCGTGTTCCGCGAGCCTGCCAATTCGCGGCGGCTGAGTGCCGAGCCCGCGAAGACGTAGCCCTCGGCTACTGCTCCAACCGCAAGATCTCCAACTGCTCGTCCACCGTCTGAAACGTGCCGGTGCCAGCCGGCATCTGCATCAGTGGTTTCGCGTCGGCATCGAGCAGCCACACGCTCGGGTAGACCAGCATGCGGGCGCGCTCGTCGCCGATGGCGCGCTGGAAATCGGCGTAGGGCAGGCTCTTGTCGCGGATGCGGATGAAGAGTTGCGCAGCTGTCGCCGTCAACGCGCTGCGCAGGTCGACGACGATGTATTGCGGTGCGAACTTCGGCACCAGCGCCGCCGCGTTCTTCTCCAGAAAAGCCTCGTACTTGCGGCAGTACGGGCAGTCGCTCGCGCCGAGGTAAACATAGAGCCGCTTGTTCTCGCGCCGGGCGCGGGCGAGTGCCTCGGTCAGGTCGAACTCATGGCGAGCGGGCAGGCCGCTCGGCTGGACCACGATGGCCGCATAAGGCGCTGGAATGCCGAGCGCCGAGGCGATCGTCGTGAAAGCGATTCCGATGGCGAGGCAGCTTGCAGTGACGAGAGAGTGCATGGTGCAAAGGCCCTGTGATGGGTTGCGGGCTATAGGCCTATCCCACCGCCAGTGTGCCGACCCAATGGCCGTCTTTCGAGTCTTCGACTTCGGCCTTCAATTGGCCGCCGCCGTGCGGCACGAAGTTGAAACGCAGCGTCGGGTTCTCGCTCAGCGAAAAGTCGAGTTCGGCGTCGAACACCTTGCGGTCGGCATAGCTCACCTTGATCGAGCGGACGAAGTGCGCCGGGATGTACATCACCGTGATCTGGTTCAGCTCGAAGCCGGTGTCGTTCGGGTGCAGCACGGTCACGTCGGCGGTGGTCGGCCGGTTCATCGTGGCCGGTTCGGGGAGCTTCAACACGGTCTTGCCGATCAGGTCGAGCGCCTCGCGATTCGGCGGCGCCGAGCAACCGCCGGAGGTTTTGACGTAGCGCGAATCGGTGTGCAGCCGGCCGTTCGACAGTTCGGCCACGACCCGCACATGGCTGTACTCGTCGACCCGCAACCGGGTCTCGAAATCGGCCTGGCCGACTTCGAGCGTCAGGTCGATCACAGCGGCGATCGGTGACGGGTTCTTGTCGACCAGCAGGTAGATGCGCTTGACGTACAGCTCCGGCGTTTGCGCCAGCTTCGAGACGATCTTGACCGGCACCGACGCACCGTACGCGGCGCGCAGCGGCGCGATGATTTGCACCGTGCCAGGCGTGGAATCGACCGGGCGCGATTGAAACAGGCTCTCGCGCAGCTTCTCCCACTCGGGCGATGAATCGGCGTGCGTGGCCGCCGCCGGCAGACCGCCCACCGCGGCGTTCGCGACCCGCGCGCCGGCCAGCAGGCCACCGGCGCTGAAACCGAGGCCGACGCTTGTGCCAAACAAATGGCCGATGAATGTCTTCCTGCGCATGCGGGTCTCCTAAAACGCTCACTGGTTCGGCGAACTCGCCTGCTTGAACATCTGTTCGCGTTCGAAGCGGACGAAGAGCACCGACGCATTGCGCCGGTGGATGGTGTCGTACTGATCCCAGTGCGCGAACTCGGGCAACGCGCTCGCGTCGGGCACGTCGCTGAGCGCGGTGCCGGCCTTCAGCAGCGCCGCGAGCCGCGTGCGCAACTGCGCCAGGTAGCGCTGCTCGGTGTCGATGGTCGACGGCGGCGCGAGCGGGCCGTGGCCCGGCACGATGGCGCGCAACGGCAGCGTGCGCAGCGCCTGCAGCGCTTCGGTCCAGTGGTCGAGGTCGCTGTCTTGCACATCGGGAATGCGCAGGTGATCGAGCAGGCCGCCGGCGAACAGCACGCCCGTCTGCACGTCGAGCACCGCCACGTCGCCGGGGCCGCTGGAGTGGCCGAAGTACAGCACTCGGATGCGGCGGCCGATCGGCGAGCCGGTGCCGAGCGTGTCGAGCGTGTAGGAGTCGTCGAACGCCTGGTCGGGTTTGAACATCGCGGTGCCTTGCATGACATCGTCGCCGAGCACCTGGTGCAGTGTCTTGAGACAGCGGTCGCAGCGCGACTGCATCAGGCCCGCCGTCTTGCGCTGCATGCCGATCGCGATGCCGCGCTCGCGGTAGGCGGTGGCGCCGAACAGAAACTCCTGGCGCGCATGCGTGACGAGCGCTAGCCGCACCGGTTTGTCGGTCACGCGGCGGATCTCGGCAAGCAGCGCCAAGCCGTGCCGATGGGACGTGCCGGTGTCGATCGCCAACACCCCGGTTGCGCCGACGATGAAGCCGCTGTTGCCGATGCGCCCGAGCGTTTGCGCATCGACCTCGCCCGGCATGCCTTGCACCATGTAGACGCCCTCGGCGACCTGCACGGCTCGCGGTGACAGGGCCGCGGCGTCACCCACCCCAGCCGCGCAGCCGGCAAATGGCAGCAGGGCGGCTGCGCTGCCCCAGGCCGTCAGGAGTTTGCGCAACCCGGCCACTCAGCGACTCTCGGCGAGCTTCTTCACGTTCGCGAGGCCGGACTTGTAGACGCCGGTGATCGCGTTCACCGCGGCTTCGTCGTTCTGGTCGGCCGGCGGGTCGTTGTTCGGGTGGCCGCGGTAGAACGCACCGCGCCATTCGACGACCGATTGATTTCCTTCGCCACTGACGCTGATCGTCGAGGTGTAGTTGGTCACCGGCAGTGCGCCGCCGTCTTGCGCGCGGTAGCTGTATTTCATCTTCGCGTCGTCGAAGTTTTCGAGCGTTTCGGTCAGCGCGCCGCCGCCCTTGAGTTTGATTCGACGCACCGAACCGACGGTATTGCCGTTGTCGGCCGGGCTCTCGGCGACCGCCGGGTGCCAGTCCTGCAGCGCCCCGAAATTCTTGATGCGCGCCCACACCGCGGCGGGTGGCGCGTCGATGGTTATTTTCTCGATTGCCTTCTGGCGCGTCGGGCCGTGGGCGCGGCTGTCGTTCGTGGCCACGGCGGCGAGCGCGGCTGTGAGCACGAGCGCGAGGGCGGGGAGTGCGCGGTGAATTGGGGCGAAATTCATCATGAAAAAAATTCCTGAGGCATTGGAAAATTCAAGGGGTCGCGGGCGCGCCGATGAAGGCACCGAACCCGCGACTGTTTTTGCCGGTCGCAACCGTGGCCAGCGCGTTGCCGCTGCGGGCGTCGAGCACGCTGACCTCGTCGTTCATCCAATTGACGACGTAGACGCGGTCACCGTGCGCAGCCACGCCTTCAGGGTAGCCGAAGCCGGGGAGCGTGCGCAGCACGGTGAGCGAGGTCGCGTCGATCACGCTGACGCTGTCGTCGTGCTGGTTCGTCACGTACAGCAGGCTGCCGTTGGCGGCGAGCGCGGCGCCGTAAGGTGCCTTGCCGACCTTGACGGTCGCGATCAGTTCGAGCTGGTCGGGCCGCGCGGTGTCGAGCACCGAGACATCGTCGCTCAGCACGTTGAGCGCGTAGAGGCGCTGGCGCGGCGCATCGAACAGCAGCGCGAACGGATGGCTGCCGACACGGGTGCGCAAGCGCACGCTGGCGGTTGCGGTGTCGACGAGTGCGACGCTGTCGTCGTCGCGCTCGGCGACGAACACGATGCCGGGCCGGTCACTCGCGGCGACGCCGGCCGGTGCCTTGCCGACGGCGATGCTGGCCAGCGGAGGCTGCTTGTCGGCAATGCCGGAAGACCGGGTTGCGACCGCCCCGTCGAACACCAGCAGTCGATTCGCGAACCAGTCGGCCGCGTACACACGCGCACCGTCGGGTGAGGCGTCGATGCCGACCGGACCGTCACCGGCGGCGAGCGTCGCGACAACCTGCTGCGTGCGCATGTCGATCACCGAGATCGTTTTGCTGTCGGGGTTGGAGACGAACACGCGGCCGGTGCGGCTGGCCGCCACCACGCCGGCCGGCGAACGCCCGACAGGCACGAGGGCGACGACTCGCTGCGTGGCCAGGTCGATCACCGAGACATCGTGGCTGCCCTGGTTCGTGATGTAGGCGAACGGCGTCGCGCTGACCGTGGCGCCGCCGAGCAGCGCCACGGTCAGCGCGGTGAACGGCCCGGTTCTTCGAAGCACCGCGAACCACGCCGTCTTCAATCGGGCCGCCGATAGCTCAATGCCGTTTCGAACTTCAAGTCGTTCGAGTCGATCACTTCTGCCTTCAACTCGCCACCGCCTTTGGGCAAAAAGTAGAAGCGAAAGTTCGGGTTCTCGCTGATCGAAAAATCGACATCGGCCGACATCACCAGTTCGCCGCCGTAGGTCACACGCAGCTGCCGCACGAAGTGCGCCGGCGTGAACAGGCGCGAGACCTGGTCCATCGCCAGGCCCGAGTTGTTCGGGTGGCTGATCATCAGTTGCGCCAGCACGGGGCGATCGCCTTTCGGTTCGGCGGCGGGGTCGGTCTCGACGCGAAACTTCATGCGCCCGAGCGTCGCGAGTGCAGCTTGCGCGTCTTTGCCCGGCGGCGCGGAACAACCGCCCGCGGCCTTTAGAAACCGCGTTGCCATCAGGAGCTGGCCGTCGCTGGTTTCGGCGATGGCGCGCACATGCGTGTACTCGTCGATGCGCACGCGGGTCTCGATGTCGGCACGGCCGGCGAGCGGCGTGAACTGGAAGATCGCCGAGATCGGCGAGGGGTTGTTGTCGATGACCAGGTAGACCTTGTCGATGCGCTTGCCGCCGGTCTGAGGCGCGCGCGTGCGGATTGCGATCGGCACCACCGCGGCATCGTCGGCACGCACCGGCGCATCGAGCGAGAGCATGTCCGCGGCCGCTGCGGTGATCGGGCGCGACTGGAACAGGTTGGCCCGCACCTTCTGCCAGATCGGGTTCGCCTCGGGATTCTCTCCCGTCTTCAATTGCGCCCAGGCCGAAGGCCCCAGACCGGCCAGAAGGGCGACGCCGAGGGCCGAGCGGCGGGCGGCTATCGAGGGCGGGCTGTCGTGCTTCATGGTGTTCGGTCCGATCGGGTTGGAACCGCTGAAGTGCCCCGGCTCGATGGGCTCGGCGGGCTTTGCGCAGCCGCCTTGGCAGGCGCCGCGCCGGCAGTGGGAGGCGGTTCGTCTTCCCACTCGAGTTCGACAAATGCAGACGTGACGTTGCGCCGATGAAAGCGATCGGTCAAGCGCCAGTTCGCGGGCCCGCCGACAGGGATGCGGTCGATGGCTTGCTGGATCGTGAGCGGCGCGCGCACAGCCGCGCGCGTGTCGCCCAGCAGGCCGTTCAGGTATGCGGCTTGCGCGTTCATCGTGACCGGCCAGTCGTTTCCGACAGCGCCGTGGCCGGGAACGACGCTGGCCACGTCGAGCCGCCGCAGGTCGGCCATCACGCCGAGCCAGCCACGCAGGCTGCCGTCGAGCGCCGGCAGGTGCGAGACGAAGAGCAGGTCGGAGGCGAACAGCGTACGGGTCAGCGTGTCGTAGACGGTCAAGTCGTTGTCGGTGTGCGCGGTCGGCCAGGCCTGCAGGGTCAGCGTGCGGTCGCCGAGGTCGAGCGTCAGTGTTTTGTCGACCGTGACGCTTGGGTAAACGATGTCGGCGGGGATGAGCGCGATGCCGAAATCGCGCTTGAGCGCGTTGAGGTAGAAAGGCGCGCGGGCTGCCAGTGTGCGCGGGTAGCGGGCACTGGCCACGAAAACCGGGACGGGCGTGGTCGCCGGCAGGGACGCGGATGCAGGCTGCGCGCGGTTCGGTGCGACGAAGGCGACGCTGCCCAGCAAGTGGTCGGGGTGGGCGTGGGTGAGGATGACGTAGCAGATCGGCAGCGGCGTGGCGCGTTCGACCGCCGCGCGCAACGCCTGCCCGATGGCCGGTGTGCCGCCGGTGTCGATCACGGCCACACAGCGGCGGCCGACGACGAAGCCAAGGTTCGCGACATCGCCGCCGTTGGCGGGCTCCCAGTCTTCGATCGCGCCGAGGTGCACGAACACTCCGGGCTTGATTTCGTCGACGCGAAAGGTCTCTGTCTCGGTCGTGGTCGCGGCTTTCGCGCAGGCGCAGGCGATCAGCCCGCTGAGCGCGACCTTGACGACGACCGAGGCCACCGAGGCCATCGGGTCTTACCTCGGCCCGGTGCCGATGAAGCAGGTGGCTTCGGTCTTGGTCCGCATCTCGCGGTAGCGCTTGGCCTGCGTTTCGAGCGAGGGCGCGTCGCGGATCGAACCGCCGCGCTCACCGCCGATCGACATGGCTTTGTCGAGCGTGCTGAGGGTGACGTAGTCGTCGAACTTGAGCTCGGTGGCCAGGGTGTCGAGCACGCACGAGCACTTATGGATCATCTCGAACTGCGGGCCGGGGTGGGCGCGCATGCACTCCTGCACGTAGAGCACGCGGTCGGCCGTCGGAAAATCGTTCGCGCGTGCCGTGCTGCACACCAGCAGCAAGGCGCACAGCGCGGTGAGGAACGAAGCAATGGCGAGAGGTTTCATGGGAGGGGGTCGAAGCGATCAAGGTTGGCGCCGGGCCGGCGCGGGTTCGATGCCCTGGAGCAGCATCTCTTCTGCCATCAACGGGGGCTGTGTGGCGGAGCCGGCTTCGATCCGGGTGCGAATGCCGTAGAGGCCGCCCGGCACCGCCTTGGCCATCAGGAACACATAGTTTTTGTTGGCGAGCTTCTCGTAGCGCGAGCGGTTCGGGTCGTCGAGGTAGGGCGAAATGCTGATCTCGCGCACCGCGACGTTTTGGCCGCGGTAGGGCAGCGTGATGTCGCGAATCACCGCGCTTTGGTACACGGCCATGCGGATGCGCTTTCTGAAATAGTTGGCCTTGCCTTTTGTCAGGCGCTCCATCTCTTTGATGTCGCGCTCGAGGAAGTAGAAGATCGCCGGATTGCCCTGCACGCCCTCGACTTCCGGTTGGGGAACTTGGCGCGCACCACTGAAGAATTTGGCGCTAGCCGCGCAGCAGCTGCCGTCGGGCTGGGCCACGAGCACCACGTCGACGTTGTCGTCGAACGGCTCCTCGAGGCTGCCGGTCTTGCGGTAGGCGTAGCGCAAGTTGGCCGGCGGGCGCAGCGCGGCCATTTGGTTGTCGATAAAAATCGCCTGCTCGGCAGCGGAAAAATCGTTTGCGGCCGCCGCGGGTGCGGGCGATGACAACGCCCACACCAACGCGATCGCAATGATGGTCGCTCCGCTGGAGGCCACACGAAGCCAGGCTCGGGCTGCCGTGAAATGGAAGTCAGTCATGGATTTCGCAGGCTCGCAGAGTTTGCCGTGCACGCCGCGCGGAGATCAGGCGCTGCACCGGCCGCCGCTGCCGTTCGGCGCGGTGGGTCGGCCGCTTGTTGGCGAAGGTAGAGCGGCGCCAAGCGTTCTCGCGCTGCGACCGAGCCGGGCTCCATCGCGAGCGAGCACTCGAGCGCGCGTTGCGCTTGCGGCAGTTGGTCCATTTGGTCGAACGCCACGCCCAGCAGAAACCAGGGCTCGGGGTCGGTCGCGTCGGCGCGCGTCCATTCGTCGGACAAGGTTGCCAACTCGGGCCATCGGTCGTCGTGCTGCAACAGCGCTGCCTTCAGAAACCGCGGCTGTTCGGCGATTGGCTTTTGCCAGTACGCCAGCGTCGAAGAACGGTCGGGCTCGATGGCGCGAAAGCCTTCACCGGGCGGCCCGGCGAGCAGCGCCTGCACCCACTCGGCGGGGGCAGAGAAGTAGTGCGCCTCGCCACCCCGCAGGCGAAAGGTCAGGATGCCGACGAGCTGCAGGTCAGCGTCGAACAGTCCGCCGCCACTGGCGCCGGAGCTGAACCAGTTGGAGCTGCGGATCACGTGCGAGCCGTCGAAGCGGTGCAGGCCGAGCACCTCACCCACGCTGTTCTGGATGCCCAAGCCGCCGGTGTAGCCGAGTGCGGTCACGGTTTGCCCGGCGGCGAGGCGTTCGGCGCGACCCAGCGGGACGACATCGCCTTCGAGCCCCGGCACATGCAGCACACACAGGTCGTGGTCGGCGTCGGTGCGTTGCAGGTCGGCGGCCCATCGCGCACTGCCGCGCAGCACGCTGACGCTCAACGCGTCGTGGGTCACATGGCAGTTGGTGACGATGGTCTCTGCTGCCACCACCACGCCCGACCCGAGCGAATAGCCACCTTGCGCACGGCGCGCCTCGATCTTCAGCACGCTCGCACTCAATTTGAAGAACGCGGCACGATCCATCTCGGCCCGGGCCGCCGTTGCAGCGAAGGCCCAGACCGCGAACAGAACCACGAGGCGCTTCATCGGGATCGCCGAGCGCCTGGGTTCAAGGCTTCGGTGCCTCGAACGAGGCATCGACCACCGGCACCCCGTACTCTTTCAAGATAGACTCAATCTCGGGGTGCTTCGACTCAATCAGCGCTTCGATCTGCTGCTTCCATTCACGCTCGCCGTAGCGCACGCCCATCGCCATCGGGTAGTCGAAACGCACCCCCGGTTCCGACTTCAACGGCACGACCACCAGCGCCGCGGTCTTGACGCGCTGCGCGAAGTAGCCTGCGATGGGCCCCCAAACGATGGCCGCATCGAGCTTGCCGGAGACGAGGTCGTTCTCGATGATCTCGCCCGGGTATTGCTTCGGGTCGGCATTCATGATTTGGTAAGGCACGCCCTGATCGACGAGCTTGTGGCGACTGAGCCAATCGGACGCCGGTGAACGGTCGTAGATGCCGATGCGCAATTGCGCCAGCCTGGTGGGGTCGATCTTCAAGAAGTCGTCTCCGGACTTCACCTGGTCCATGCCCTTGCCCTTGGCGAACACCAACGCGTAGGTCGAGTGGTAATAGGGCTTGGTGACCGAGACCTGGTCGTAGCCCGCGGGCACGCCCATGACGATATCGCACGGATAGTCTTCGCCGGGCAACTTGAACTTCAACGTGTTGCGGATAAACGCGAGCCGCTGCGGAAACGAAAAGTAGGTGACGGGCAAGCCCATCGCCTTGCCGAAGACCTCGGCGATGCGGTTTTCGATGCCTTCGCCAGCCACGTTCGAGAATGGCAGGTTGTTCGGGTCCTGGCACACGCGCAACGCGGTGCGCTCGGCCGGTTTGTCTTGGGCCATCGCGCTCAACGAAAGTGCACACATCGCCGAGCCGGCGAACGCCACGGCGACTGCCAAGCGCGCCGACAAGGCACGGCGGGTGGCGGCGGGGCCGGCCTGCGTAGTGCTCATGGCGCGATCGGCTCGACCTTAGCGCGCGTGATCACGCCGTCGGAGCGCCCTTTGAGGTACGCGTAAAGTTGGTTGATGTTTTCCATCACCACGGGGCTGCCGCTGAAGCTCTGCATCCCTTTCTCGAGCCGGCCGTTCGTGACGGTGGTGACGAACTCGGCTTTGGAAAGTGTCTTCAAGCTATTGACCAACGACGGGCCGACCAGGCCTTCTTGGTTGGCGCCGTGGCATCGGTCGCAGGCGGCAGCGCGCCAGGTGCGAAAACCTTTCATGGTCTCCATGTCGACCTTGTAACCGTCGACCACCTGGATCGGCGTGTCCGCTGAAGCAGGTGCGGCCGGCGTGGCCGGCGCGTCGGCAGACTGGGCGGTGCTTAGCAAACACAGCAGCGCCGGCAACACAAACATCTTCACTCTCATGGCTTCGGAATCCTTTGTCGAATCGAAAAAGGGAGACGGCCTCCTTGAGGCGGCCACCTCCCGTTTCGGCCTTGGGTCGATGCCGGCGAAGGCTCGACCTCTCATGCGCCCTGATTTCAGTTGGGCAGAGCGAACACGGTCAGCGAGCCGCCGAGTTCGGTGTACTGGCTCAGTTCTTTGTAGCCGCCCACGGCGCCCAGGCCGTCGGCGTCTTTCTCGAGGCCAGCCGCCATGCCGATGCCGGCCCAGCCGCCAATGCCCGAGAACACGCCGATGTACTGCTTGCCCTTGTGCTCGTACGAGAACACGTTGCCGATGATCCCCGATGGCGTCTTGAACTTGAACAACTCCTTATTGATGTCCTTCTTATCGACGCACTTCAGGTAGCCCTCGAGCGTGCCGTAGCAAGACAAGCCACCCGCGGTGTTAAGCGAGCCGCTCCAGACAGAGAACTTCTCTGGATGGCTCTGCTCGATCTTGCCGGTGCCGGCGTTCCACGCAATGAAGTTGCCCATGCCACCGTGACTGCCCGGCGCCGGGTACATCGACAGCGTCGCACCCACATACGGCTGACCGGCGGTGTACTCGACCTTGAACGGCTCGTAGTCCATGCAGACGTGGTTCGTCGGCACGTAGAAGAGCTTGGTCTCCGGGTCGTACGATGCAGGCTGCTGGTCCTTGCTGCCGAGCGCAGCAGGGCA
>JANLUW010000380.1:0-5117 GCA_031363645.1 Rhizobacter sp.
CTTGCTCGGCGCGCTGATCGGCGCGGTCTCGCTCTCGGGCTCGCTGATCGCGTGGGCCAAGCTCGACGGCGTGATCGACAAGCCGCTGCGGATGAAGGGGCAGCAAGCGCTCAACGCGGCGGTGTTGCTCGCGACAGTTGCCGTCGGCGCGTGGATCGTCGCCGAGACGCTGGCCCCGGCCGCAACGGTGCTCTCTTTGCCTGCCGGGATCGCCGTGTTCTTCGGCCTCGCGCTGGCACTCGGCGTGCTGATGACGCTGCCGATCGGCGGCGCCGACATGCCGGTCGTGATCTCGATCTTCAACGCGTTCACAGGCCTGGCGGTCGGGTTGGAGGGCTTCGTGCTGCAGAACCCGGCGCTGATGATTGCCGGCATGGTGGTCGGCGCTGCCGGCCTGCTGCTGACGCTTCTGATGGCCCGCGCGATGAACCGCTCGGTGAGCAACGTGGTGTTCACCAACTTCGGCGAAGCGGCCAAGGTCAAGCTCAGCAAGATCAAGGGAGACCTCAAGCCGATGCAAGCCGGTGACGCCGGCATCGCGATGCGCTACGCCACGTCGGTGATCATCGTGCCCGGCTACGGTCTGGCAGTGGCGCAGGGCCAGGGCAAGCTGTTCGAGCTCGTCAAGCTGCTGCAGGCCGGCGGCGTGAGCGTCAAGTTCGCGGTGCACCCGGTGGCGGGCCGCATGCCGGGCCAGATGGACGTGCTCCTGGCCGAGGCCGGCGTGCCCTACGACATGATCTTCCAGCTCGAAGACATCAACGACGAATTCAAGACCACCGACGTGGCCCTGGTCATCGGCGCCAACGACGTGGTGAACCCGGCCGCGCGCACCGACAAGACCTCGCCGATCTTCGGCATGCCGATCCTGAATGTCGACGCGGCGAAGCAGGTCTTCGTCGTCAAGCGCGGCGAGGGCAAGGGCTACGCCGGCATCGTCAACGCGCTCTTCTACGGCGACAACTGCGAGATGGTTTACGGCGACGCGCAGGCCGTGCTCATCAAGATGATCGAAGCAGTGCGTGGCCTTGGCCTGCCCGCTGCGGCCTGACTTTTCACCTTCGAAGGACACCTTCAAATGACACGCCAAATGCAAGCTGCCCAGGTCGAACAGTTCGGCCGACCGCTGGTGCTGAAAGAGATCGACGTGCCGACGCCTGGCCCCGGCCAGATCCTCGTGAAGACCGAGGCCTGCGGCGTCTGCCACACCGACCTGCATGCCGCCAACGGCGACTGGCCGCTAAAGCCCGCGCTGCCGTTCACGCCGGGCCACGAGGGCATCGGCATCGTCGCGGCACTCGGCGCGGGCGTCAAGGCGGTGAAGGAAGGCGACCGGGTCGGGGTGCCCTGGCTCTACTCGGCCTGCGGGCACTGCGAATATTGCCTCGCGGCCCAGGAGCCGGTGTGCGCCGAAGCGCAGTTCGGCGGCTACACGAAGAACGGCGGCTTCGCGGAGTTCATCGTGGCCGACCCTAACTATGTCGCGCACGTCCCGGCCCGGCTCGCCGCACGCGATGCCGCGCCGCTGATCTGCGCCGGCATCACCTCGTACAAGGGCATCAAGGAGACGCAGGCGCGGCCGGGCGAGTGGCTGGTGGTCTCGGGCATCGGTGGCCTGGGCCACCTGGCAGTGCAGTACGCGAAGGCGATGGGCCTGCACGTGTGCGCGGTCGACATCGACGACGGCAAGCTCGCGCATGCGAAGCGCCTCGGTGCCGGATGTCGGCCTTGACCTTGCCGTCGGCCGCGAAGGCCAGCGCCTCGGCCATGTCACGCCGGTTGCAGCCGCTCTCGGCGATCAACAACGTGTTCGAACGGCTGGCGCACGGCGAGGTGCCGTCGCGCGTGGTGCTCGATTTCTCGAAGCGTTGAGTCGCGTCGATGGCGATGAACCCACGCTGATGGACCACTGCAGCGCGCTGCTCACGTCGCGGCAGATGGCCGAGGCCGATCGGCTGACGGTGGCCTCGGGCATCGCCGGTGTCACTCTGATGGAGAACGCGGGCCGGCCGGTCGCGCTGGCCATCACGCGGCGCTGGACACCGCGGCCTGTCATCGTGCTGTGCGGCCCTGGCAGCAACGGGGGCGACGGCTTCGTTGCCGCACGCCGATTGGCCGAGGCCGACTGGCCGGTGCGCGTGGCCCTGCTCGTGCCGCGCGACCAGCTTCGCGGCGAGGCTGCGCACCACGCTGCGCTGTGGCGCGGCCCGATCGAGGCGCTGACGCCTGCGGCGCTCGACGGCGCCGAACTCGTCGTCGATGCGATCTTCGGCGCCGGCCTGAGCCGCGCGCTCGAAGGGGCGGCGGCGCAGACGCTGGCGGCCGCTGCGGCGCGACGCATGGCGATCGTCGCGGTTGATGTGCCCAGTGGCCTGATGGGCGACACCGGTGCCAACGTGGGTGCCGTGGCGGCGGTGCTCACCGTCACCTGCTTTCGCAAGAAGCCGGGCCACCTGCTGCAACCGGGCCGGGCGCTGTGCGGCGAGGTCGTCGTGGCCGACATCGGCACCCCGGCCGCGGTGTTCGAGCAGGTCGTGCCCGACACCTTCGAGAATGGCCCCGCACTGTGGGCCGATGCGCTGCCCAAGCTGCAGCCCGACGGCAACAAGTACACCCGCGGTCATGCGTTGATCTGCGGCGGCTGGCCGACCACCGGCGCGGCGCGCATGGCAGCGCGCGCCGCAGCGCGGGCCGGCGCCGGGCTGGTTACGATCGCGGCCCCCGCGGCTTCGTTGCCGGTCTACGCAGCCGCGCTGACGAGCGTGATGGTCACCGCCCTCGCCGGCCTCGCCGACCTCGATCGGTTGCTGGCCGATGCCCGCTATTCGGGCTTGTTGCTCGGCCCCGGCGCAGGCATCGGCGACGGCACACGCGCACAGGTGCTGGCGATGCTGAAGACCGGCCGGCCCACGGTGCTCGACGCCGATGCGCTGTCGAGCTTCAGGGACGATCCCGACACCTTGTTTCGCGCCATCGCCGGCCCGTGCGTGCTGACTCCGCACGAGGGCGAGTTCGCACGGCTCTTCGATGCGGGATCGACGATCCAAGGCGACAAGCTGAAGCGGGCCCGCGCGGCCGCGCGCCGCAGCTGCGCGGTGCTCGTGCTCAAGGGCAGCGACACCGTGATCACTGAGCCGGACGGCCGCGCGATCGTCAACGCCAACGCGCCGCCGACGCTGGCCACCGGCGGCGCCGGCGACGTGCTCGCGGGCATCGTGCTGGGCTTGTTGACGCAGGGCATGGCGCCGTTCCTCGCCGCAGCCGCGGCCGTGTGGCTGCATGGTGCGGCGGCCGCCGCGTTCGGCCCCGGGCTGATCGCCGAAGACCTGCCCGATCTGTTGCCCGCCGTGTTGAAGAACTTGCCTTCGCCTGTGCACGGCATACGTTAAAGGAACCGCATGCACGCGATGGTCTTGAACAAGGTGGGCGAAGCGCTGAGCTGGACCGAACTGCCCGATCGCCAGCCGGGGCCCGGCGAGATCCGCGTACAGGTCGGTGCCTGCGGCGTGTGTCGCACCGATCTGCATGTGGTCGATGGCGAGCTGCCGCACCCGCAGGTGCCGATCATTCCAGGGCACGAGATCGTCGGCCGCATCGATGCGATCGGCGTGGGCGTGATGGGCCTGCAAATGGGCGAGCGCGTGGGCATCCCGTGGCTCGGCCACACCTGCGGCGTCTGCCCTTACTGCGCGATGCAGCGCGAGAACCTCTGCGACCGGCCGCTCTTCACCGGCTACACGCGGGACGGCGGCTTCGCGACCGCGACGATCGCGGATGCACGCTTCGCGTTTCCGCTGGGCGAGGCCGTCGGCACGTCGGGCAGCGACGAGTCGCTGGCCCCGCTGCTCTGCGCCGGCCTGATCGGCTGGCGCGCGCTGACGATCGCCGGCGACGGCAAGCGCATCGGCCTGTACGGCTTCGGCGCGGCGGCCCACATCCTGGCGCAGGTCGCCAAGTGGCAGGGTCGCTCGGTGTTCGCGTTCACACGGCCCGGTGACAGCGCGACCCAGGACTTCGCCCGTAGCCTCGGTGCCGTCTGGGCGGGCGGCTCCGAAGAAAGGCCGCCCGAGCCGTTGGACGCCGCAATCATCTTCGCCACCGTCGGCGAACTCGTGCCGCTGGCGCTGAAGGTGGTGCGCAAGGGCAGCCGCGTGGTGTGCGCCGGGATTCACATGAGCGACATTCCGAGCTTTCCGTACCGCCTGCTGTGGGAAGAACGGCAAGTGCTCTCGGTTGCCAACCTCACCCGGAACGACGGTCTGGAGTTCCTTGCGCTCGCACCGCAGAGCGGCATCGTCACGAAGACCACGCGCTACCCGCTACAGCGGGCCAATGAGGCCCTCGCCGACCTGCGCGCGGGTCGATTCGAGGGCGCAGCGGTGCTGGTGCCTGATGAATCGTGCCACGAAGCCAACTTTGCCCCGCTCAGTTCGGCGACGGATTTGAAGGCAAATTCATCGAGCTGAAGTGGTTAGCGACGCTGTATCTTGGTCATGCGGAGTCGCGCTCGCGTGGATGCGGCAGGTCAAGCAAGTGACGACGAATGCTGCCCTCGATCCTGGTGGGCAATCCAGCATTGTGTGAGGTTGCAGCGTCATGAGAACCATGGACATTGCCGAGGCAGCGCAGTTTCTGCGAATGCACCCGGAAGAACTTCGTCAACGGACTAAGCGCGGGCTGGTGCCCGGCGCCAAGGCGGGCCGTCGATACGTGTTCATCGACGAGGACCTCGCCGAGTATCTCCGCTCGCGCTATGCTCTTCCCCGGCAAGCGCTGCGAGTGGCTCCATCTGAAAAGGAGTCAACGTCATGGCTATTCGCAAGCGAAAGACAACCTGGTGGATCGACTTCGTCAGCCCATCAGGTGAGAGAGTACGAAGAAGCACTGAGACCCAAGACAAAGCGCTAGCGCAGGAGTTGCACGACCGCCTCAAAGCGGAGGTGTGGAGGTTAGAAAAGATCGGCGACAAGCCCCGACGCACTTGGCAAGAGGCCGTGGTGCGTTGGCTCAAGGAGCAGGCCCACAAGGCCACGCACGAAGAGGACAAAGCGAAACTGCGCTGGCTCGATCGGCATCTGGCAGGCAAGGAATTGGACACGATCAATCGCGCGCTGGTG
>JANLUW010000383.1:0-13973 GCA_031363645.1 Rhizobacter sp.
CGAGCTTGCGCTGCAGCGCGACGCGCACGTTCTCAAGCACGCTCAGGTGCGGGAACACGGCCGAGATCTGGAACGAGCGGATCACGCCGCGGCGCGCGATCGCGGCCGGCTTCTCGGGCGTGATGTCGGTGCCGTCGAACAGGATCTGGCCGCTCGTGGGAATCAAGAATTTCGTCAGCAAATTGAAGCAGGTCGTCTTGCCGGCACCGTTCGGGCCGATCAGTGCGTGGATGCTGCCGCGCCGCACCTTGAGGTCAACCTTGCTGACGGCCACGAAGCCCTTGAACTCTTTCGTGAGCGCGCGAGTTTCGAGAATGAATTCACCGCTCATGAATGGCCTCCGGCCTTGCGTCGGCGCACCGATGCGCGCGCGGTTTTTACTTCACCGCCGAGCCGCTCGGACAGCGTGCGCGCGACCGCGAGGATCGCATCGCGATGGCGGTCGCCGCGGTCGGCGCCGAGCAGCGCCTTGTTGATGCAAACGGCCACCCCGGCCACCACATGCCCGCTTGCGTCGAACACCGGCGCGCCGAACGAGTACACGCCTTCGCGCACCGATTCGTCGTCGATGCTGTAGCCGCGCTTGGCGGTCAGCGCAAGCTCCTTCAGCAGCGATTCGATCTCGCGCGGGCCCTTGCGTGTGAGGTGCGGGCCGAGGCCGGCGGGGAACTGCTTGCGCACGTCGTCGGGCTCGCAAAAAGCGAGCATGGCGCGCCCGCTGCCCGACAAGTACGCCGGCAGCCGCATGCCGACGTTGAACGCCAGCCCGAGCGGCCGCGCGCTGTTGCGCACCGCCACGTAGAGCGCGTCACCGCCGCTGAGCACCGAGAGCACCACGGTTTCGGCGGGCGCTGCGCCGGCGTCGGCCCACAGCGCGTTGAACTCGCGGGCCACGTCGGTGCCCGAGACGAAGGCCTCGGCCAGACTCATCACGCGCGGGCCGATCAGGAACGCGCCGTCGGGCTGGCGCCGCAGGTAGCCGAAGGACATCAGCGTGTTGCACAGGCCGTGCACGCTGCTCTTGGGCAGCGCGAGTTCGAGCGTAAGTTGTGCCAGGCTCATCGGCTCGCGCTGCCGGGCGAGGCGATCGAGCAGGGTCAGCGCGCGCGTCACAGCCGGCACCAACGGCGCCGCGGCCGCGGCTTGCGGCAGGCGGCGCGACAGGGTTCGCGGCAAGGTGGGCGTGGCGAGCAGGATGGTCTCCGAGGGGTGCCGACCGAATCGAACGTTCAACAGGCTGAACGCGGTTCAATGGACCCGGCGCGGAGTCTCTTTCAGAGCGGCGCGGACCGCAAGGCCTGCATGCGTTTTTACCGGGAAAACACCGAGGCGATTGCGTTGCTCCGCCGCTCGCTCAACCAGCCCACGAGGCACAGCATTGCCACCACGCCCGCCGCGCTGGCGATCTGTTCGGGCAGCGTGAGCCGGTGCGCGTGCCACAAGAACAGCGTGGCGGCGACCAGCAGCAAACCGAACACCGCCACCGCGGCGACTTGCGCGCCAGAGCGCTCGATTCGGCGCAGATCGAACACGGGCCTCGGCCACGTCGCCGCCACGTCGGCCGGGCGCCAGCCGGGGTGCTCGAACCAAACCCGAAAGCGATCGCGCCAGTTCGACGCGCGCCAACTGTCTTTGGCCATGTCAGCGTAGTTGTGCAGGTTCGCCCACAGAAGATTCCAGCTGCGCAGCGGGCAGCGCGTGCCGTACACGCACCGAACGGCGTCGTCTTCTTCTGCGTAGCTGCCGAAAAGCCGATCCCAGACGGCGAAGATGCCGCCGTAGTTCTTGTCGAGGTAGCGGTCGTTCACGGCATGGTGCACGCGGTGGTTGCTCGGCGCACAGAACCAGCGGTCGAACCATCCCAGCTTGCCGATCTGCCGGGTGTGAACCCAATATTGGTACAGCAGATCGATCAGTGCGACCACGCCGAACACCAGCGGCGGAAAACCCGCCAGCGCCATCGGCAGGTAGAAGGCCCAGCCGCCGACCCAGCCGCTGCTGGTCTGGCGCAACGAGGTCGAGAGGTTGTAGTCCTCGCTCTGGTGGTGCACCACGTGCGCGGCCCAGAAGAGCGCCACCGTGTGGCCGAAGCGGTGATGCCAGTAGTAGCAAAAGTCATACAACACCAGGCCGACGACCCAGACCCACGCTGCGTTCGCCGGCAACCGCCACGGCGCCGCGTGCTCGAACACCAGCGCGTAGATGCCCAACGTGAGCAGCGCACTGAAGACGACGGTCACCTGACTCATCACACCGAGGCCGATGCTGTTGAGCGCGTCGTTGAGGCGGTAGGTGTCACGCCCGCGCCGCCGACCGACCCACCACTCGATGGCTATCAGCAACAGGAACAGCGGCGCCGCGAGGACAATCGTCTGCGGGCCGGTCATCGGCGTGCTCGCCTTCGCCGCAAGTCAGATCGACCGGCCACGCGCGTCGATCGGCCACACGGCTTCGACCACCCCGCGCGCAAGCCCGCCGCGCACCGCGATGCAGTGGTCGTGCAGATTGACGGTTGGGTCGCAGTGGCCGGGCACGAGCCAGATGGTTTCGCCGATTTGCGGCAGCGGCGTGCCGGCATGTTGCGGCAGCAAGATGCCGTGCTCGTCACCGCCGTTGGCGTACGTGAGCTCGCGTTGCCACGCACGCGGCAAGCCCGAATCGACCGCATGCGACTTGTGACCGGCATCGACGACGGCATGCGCGGCGCCCAAGCTCATCACCTGCGACTTGACGAACAGCGCGTGCTCGAAGGCCGGTGCGTGCGGCGTCGGCTCGTTGTCGGCGTAGTCGCGGTCCATGAACAGGTAGCTGCCGCATTGCAGCTCGCCGTAGACGCCGCTTGCCGCCTCGAACGCGAAGCTGCCGGTGCCGGCGCCCGTGACAAGCGGGCACTGCATGCCGGCCGAGGTGATGCTCGCTTGCGCCGCGCGCACCAGCGTGACGGCATGGTGGATCGCCGCCTCTCGCTCGCCTGCGCTGCGCAAATGCTGCGCGCGACCGTGGTACGCCTGCAGCCCGGCGAAGCGCAGGCCGTGCGAGACGACCCGGGGCGCGCGCGCGCCGGCCGCCGCAGGCGCGACGCCGCAGCGGCCCTGGCCGACATCGATCTCGACGAACACATCGAGCTGCGTGCCGGCGGCCTTCAGCGCCGCGGCGAGCCGGTCGACGCCGATCGAAGAATCGACCGCGATCCCGAGCGTGATGCGGCCTGCGAGTGCGGCCGCGCGCGCGAGCTTGGTCGCGTCGACGACCTCGTTGCTGATGTAGACGTCGGTCACGCCCGCATCGGCCAGCGCCTCGGCCTCGCTGACCTTTTGCACGCACACGCCGACCGCGCCGGCCTGCATTTGCAGCCGTGCGATCGCGGCGCTCTTGTGCATCTTGGCGTGGGGCCTCAGCTTGACGCCGTGTGCGTGCGCGAACGCGGCCATCGCCGCAAGGTTGCGCTCCATCGCATCGAGGTCGATCACCAGCGCCGGCGTGTCGATTCTGTCGACCGTGTCACCGACCTTTGCGGCGGCCGCTGCGATCACGCCGCATCCTTCGCCGACCGCGCCGGCTTCATCGGCGCATCGACATCGGCGTACTCGCCTTGCGCGTCGTCGTCGAGGTGGTAAGTGTCGCTCCAGCCGACCAGCGTGAAGCCTTGCGGCGTGTACAGCAAGCGGTTGATCGCCGCGTTGCCGAGCTGCCACGAGCGCGGCGCGTCGAGCGCGACACGCGAGGCGGCGCGGTACAGGCAGTCCATCACGCCGCCGTGCGAAACCAGCGCGATCGTCTGGCCCGGGTGCAAAGCGGCCAAGCGCGTGGCGGCGGCGATGCTGCGGGCGTAGAACTGATTCAGCGTTTCACCGCCGGGCGCGCCGAAGGTCGGGTCGCGTTTGCGCCAGCGCTCGCCCATCTCGGGCCAGCGGGCGTTGATCTCGGCGTGGTGCAGGCCCTCGAACTCGCCGAAGCCGCGTTCGCGCAAACCCACATCGGTGACGATTGCGTCACCGCAGCCGCGCGACACGGCCTGCGCCGTTTCGAGCGCGCGCAACAGGTCGCTCGAATACACCGCGGCGATGTCTTCGTCGGCAACGGCGAGCGCAAGCCGGTGCACCTGCCAGCGGCCCATCTCGTTGAGCGGCACGTCGAGCTGGCCCTGGATGCGGCCGTCGACATTCCATGCGGTTTCGCCGTGGCGGATCGCGAGGATGCGCGTCGGCTGCTGGTCCGGCTCCATCAGCGGCCTTCCGCCGGGCCGCCCCAAAGAAGGCCGGCGCCACCTTGGGGGGCAGGAGCGAAGCGACGGGGGGGCATCAGATCAACCGGCGATTCAGCGTGTACGTGCCCGAGTGCGTGGCCTCGGCCAGGATGTGCGCGTAGATCGCCGCGCGCACCATCGGCCCGGTGAATTGGCCTTCGACCGGCACGTGGTCGACCCCGAGCGCATACACCGTGAACACGTAGTGGTGGATCAGCGAATCGTTGAACGGCGGAAACGGGCCGTCGTAGCCGAAGTAGTCGCCCGCCATCTCGGCGTTGCCGGCGAACCAGCCGGTGTAGTCGTTGAGGCCGTGGCGTGCGCTCTGTGGTGATGAGCCCGTGAGCGCCACCACCTCGGGGCCGGGTTTGCCGTGCACGGTGAAGCCGCGGCTGAACTGGCCTTCGGTGACGCCGGTGCATGCGGCGGGCAGATCGACCATCACCCAGTGGAAGAAGTCGACACGCGCCAGGTCGGCCGGCACTTCGCGGTCGGCCTTGTTGACATCGTCACCCAGGCTCGGCACATCGAAGTCGTGGCAAATCAGCGCGAACGACTTCGTGCCAGCCGGGACTTCGCTCCACGCGAGGTGCGGGCTGATGTTGTCGGAGAAGGTCACGCCCTTGGCCACGTCGGGCTTGCCGGCCGCGTACTTGGTCGGGATGCGCTCCCCGTTGATCCAGCTATCGCTCCAGAGCTTCATCTTGATCAAATTCCCCAGACGATGTCGGCGCCTTCGGCCATCGAGCGCTTCATCATTTCGGCCAGCGGCCAGGCCCGCTGACGAAGACTCACGCCGTCGCGCGGCGCGAGCTTCTTGCCTTCGGCCGCGGCGTCCTTTTCGGCTTGAGCGCGCGCAGCTTCGTCGGCAGCCACGGCCTGCTCGATCGCGGCGATCGCTGCGGCCATCGATGCGGCTTCGAAGATGCCTTGCGTCGCGGGCATTTTGCCGATCAAGCGCAGCACATCGTCACCGGCCGGGCCCATCATGATGACGTCGCCAGCCGCCTTGGATTTGAACTTGTAGATCATGGAAGGTACATGTACGCGCGGTTGAACGGGAATTGCGATTGTGCGCCCGGCAAACCCCGGTCAGCGACACGCCCGTCGGGCCTCGCCGCGAGCATCTGGAACAGCGCCATCCAGCCGCGCTCGAAGGCCATCGCGCTGCCCGCGAGGTACATGCGGTAGGCGCGCACGACACTTTCACGCGTCAGCCCGCGCGCCGTCGGCAGCTGTGCCTCGAGCGCATCGCTCCAGGCCCACAACGTGCACGCGTAGTGCGGGCGCAGGTTCTCCAGATCGAGCGGCTCGAGCTGCGCATCGCTCATCAACTCGGTGACCTTCGACACATGCAGCAACTCGCCGCCCGGGAAAATATAGCGCTCGATGAAATCGCCCATGCCCGCGCCGAGCTGGTGGTTGTGGATGCCGCCTGCGGTGATGCCGTGGTTCATCAACAGGCCGCCGGGCTTGAGCAGGCGCTGTATCTTGGCGAAATATGCAGGCATCAGTGCGCGACCCACGTGCTCGAACATGCCGATCGAGGCGATCTTCTCGTAGGGCTCGTCCTCGGGCAGGTCGCGGTAGTCGAGCAACGCCATCGTGACGCGCCCGCGCAGCCCGCGCGAATCGATCAGCTGGTTGACGTGTGCGTGCTGGTTGCGGCTGAGCGTGATGCCGTGGCCGCGCACGCCGTAGTGCTCGGCCGCCCACATCAGCAGGCCGCCCCAGCCGGCGCCGATGTCGAGAAAGCGCTCACCCGACCGCAGCATCAGCTTGCGGCAGATGTGGTCGAGCTTGGCCTGCTGCGCATCTATGAGCGTCATGCCGTCATCGCGGTAGTAGGCGCACGAGTACAGCCGCATCGGATCGAGCCAGAGCGCGTAGAACCGGTCCGACACGTCGTAGTGAAACTGAATTTGCTGGGCGTCGGCATGCACCTGGTGGCGAGCGCGCGAGCGCGCGTTCAGGCGGATCTCGCGCCACCAGTTCAGCGTGCTGCTGTCGTCGTGGGTAGGGTCTGTCGCGATCAACTGCGACGCGATGACCATCAGGTCGCGCACCGTGCCGTCGAAATCGAGCCGGTCTTCAACATAGTCTTGCGCGACCTTGCCGACCTCGCCGGCCGCGATGTGCACGAGCGAAGCCATGTGCTTCAGCCGCATCGTGATCGCAGCGTCGCGCACACCGATCCGGTGGCCATCGGGCAAGACCAGCGCGAGCGGCAAGGTCAGCCCGTCGAGCTTGCGTTCGAGCAACGCGACCATCGCATTCATCGTCGACCTCCTGCGTGGCCGACTGTACGGACAATGGCGAACTGGTGTCGAGGGCGCTCAGGGCATCGACGCCACGCCGACGCGGGCCTCGAACGCCGCCGCGTCGAGCGCCGGCGCGTAGAGATAGCCCTGGAACAGGTCGCAGCCCGCGTCTTGCAAAAATCGGCGCTGCGCTTCGGTTTCGACGCCCTCGGCCACGGTCTGCAGACGCAGCGCCCGGCCCATGTGGATGATCGCCTGCACGATCGCCACGTCGCTCTCCTCGGTGGGCAGGCCGCTGACGAAGCTGCGGTCGATCTTGAGCCGCCCGATCGGAAAGCGCTTGAGGTAAGCCAGGCTTGAATAGCCGGTGCCGAAATCGTCGATGGCCAACTTGACGCCGAGTTGCGCGAGCGCTTGCAGGCGCAGCATCACGTCGGGTGCATCCTGGATCAGACAGGATTCGGTGAGTTCGAGCTCGAGCCACTGCGGCGGCAGATGCGCCTCACGCAATGCCGCAGCAACGCCGTCGACGAAGCCGGGTTGCCGGAACTGCAACGCCGAAACGTTCACCGAAACCGTCGTCGCGCGGCCCGCCGCGACCCACGCTGCCGCTTGCGTCACGGCTTGCGCGATCACCCATTCGCCGATCGCGACGATGAAGCCGCTTTCTTCGGCGACCGGAATGAACTCGCCCGGTGAAATTTCGCCGAGCTCGGGGTCGCGCCAGCGCAGCAGCGCCTCGGCACCGATCACCGCGCCGGTCTGCAGGTCGACCTGCGGCTGGTAGTGCAGCCGAAACCGGCCCTCCGCCAGCGCCAGCCGCATCGCGTGATCGAGTTTCATGCGCGAGCGCGAATGCGCGTCGTCGCCCTCTGGCCGCGGCCGGTGGAAGCGAAAACCCGCGCGCCCGGCGAGTTTCACGTCGCGCATCGCGGCATCGGCGCGGCGCACGAGTTCGTCCAGGCCAGCGCCGTCGTTCGGGTACAGCGCGATGCCGACGCTCGCGGTCACCGTGAAACTCATGCCGCCCTGCGTGAACGGCTGAGCGAGTGCGTCCATCACGCGCCACGCGGCGATCTCGGCGCCACGGTCGTCGGCGCTGTTCGCGAGCACGACGAATTCGTCGCCGCCAAGCCGCGCGACCGTGTCGACCTGCCGCACGCAAGCCTTGATGCGGCCGGCCACGTCGAGCAGCACCTGGTCACCGAAAACGCGACCCAGCGTTTCGTTGATGTGAGTGAAGCGGTCGAGGTTCAGGAACAGCAGCGCAAACGACGTTCCCTCGCGCTTGGCCTGCGCGAGCGCCACCTCGACCCGATCGGCGAACAGGCGGCGATTGGGCAGGCCGGTCAAGGCGTCGGTGTACGAGAGCGTCTCGATGCGCTGGTCGGCTGCGAGCTTGGCGGTGATGTCGCGAAACGAATAGACGCGCCCGATCGGTCGGCCGTGCATGCACTGCGGCATCGTCGCGCGCTCGAACACCTGGCCCGCGTGCAGGCGCAGCACGTCGCTCGCCTGCAGCATCGTCGCGTCGTCGATCGCGGCGAGCCGGCGCATGTAGGCGGACGGGTCGACGACGCTGCGGCGCATCCATTCGAGCACCGCATCGTCTTCGCGCCGGTCGAGCAACTCGGGCGGTATTTGCCACAGGCTCGCGAAGCGCTGGTTGAAGTTGCGGATGCGGCCGCTGAGGTCGGTAACCAAGATGCCGTCTTGTGTCGATTCGAGCGTGGCCCGCAGATCGGCGGCCACGCTTTCGAGTTCGCGTTCGATGCCCACTTGCGCGCTGCGGTCGTGCAGCACGACAACGAAAAACGCCGCGCCTTCTGCGCCCTGCACCCTGCTGACGCGGCGCATCACCGATTTGGTCGCGCCGTCGGCACTGGTGAGCAACGTTTCGGACTCGATCTGCTCGGCCAGCCCCTGCGCCACCTCGCTCCAGAAGCACAGGTCTTCGGGCGTGCCCACGAGTTCGACCACCGGCTTGCCGACGAGTTCGGCCGGCGTCATCGCCATCAGCTCGCCAGCGGCGTGGTTCGCGGCGACGACGCGCAGGCCGGCCGCATCGACCAGCCACACGGCGTCGAGCATCGCCTCGATCAGCCGCGACCAGATCGCGAGCGGTTCGGTGATCGGGATGCCGGCCACAGGGTCGCGGTTCACGTTGCGCCGATCACGCTGTGCCCGCCGCGCCGGCGGCATCGTGCGCATCTCGCGCGGGCGGCATCGGCTCGAAAAAGTACGCAACGCGTGGGTGCGGCACGAGGTATTCGAGCGAGGCCACCGGGAGTTGCGCGGGCTTGATGCTGCGGCGAATGCCGATGCCCTGGGTCGATTCGAGGTCGACGATCAACGCTTCGTCGCGCGGCACGCCAGGTTCGTGCACCAGCACACGGGGCTTGAGCGGCCGGCTCGAGTTGACGGCCACGACCATCGCGTAACGGTCGTCCGTGAGCTGCACGGTCGAGCCCGCCGGGTAAACGCCCATCATGCGAATGAATGCGCCGAGGATCGCGGTGTCGAACTTGTTCTTGCCCTGCGCGAACAGCAACGAGAGCGACTCGTGCGGGGTGAGCGCGCGCGCGGCGAAATTCGGGTTGCACAGGTTGTCGTAGCGGTTGACGAGCGCGACGACGCGCGCCGCGGCGGTCATGCGGTCGGTGTTGAGCCGCAGCGGAAAACCGCTGCCGTCGGCATGCTCGTGGTGCTGCGCGATCACCAGCGTGGCACCGGACGAGAGACCCATCTTGCGGGCGTGGACGACGCCGTGCGCCACGTGCTCTTCATAAAAGCGCACCTCGGAGCCGCTGAAGCTGTCGTCGCGGTGGCGCACGCGTTCGGGCAGGTCGAGCTTGCCGATGTCGTGCAGCATCGCGCCGACGCCGAGGTCGAGCATGTCTGCCTCCGCGAGGCCAAAGGTGCGGCCCATCAGCAGCGAGATGATGGTGACGTTGAGCGCGTGCACGCCGGCCTTGTCGCCGGCCGCGTTGGTCAGCAATCGAATGCAGAGCTCGCGCTCGCCGACCATCTTGCCGACCAGCGCCTTGGACAACTGCTCGGCCGCGGCGCCGGCTTCGGTCGGGCGGCTCTGCGCGAGATCGATCAGGTGCTTGCAGTCGTGTGCGGCTTCGGCGAACTGGCGCTCGCAAAGTTGCAGCGCATCGCGCTGCGCGGCGAGCTCGCGCTTGTGAACCCGGCGCGCCAGGATTTCAGGCGATTCGAGCGGGGCCGAGGCGCCGAACGAGCCGGCCGGAGCGATCGTAGAGAGCGTGGCGAGCGGCAGGCGCGCGGATGGCGCACCGGCGTCAGCGGCAGGCGCCGATGAGGCGCTCGCGTCAAACTGTGGCCCAGCGTCGAGCGGGCCCGGCCCGGTCCAGCCGGCGCGCTCGGCCGGCGGCAGTGCATCGCTCTGCGTCGGGCTCCAGCGCACGCGTTGCAGACCGAGCGATCGGATCGTCGCGATCTCTTCGTCGGTGGAAATTTTGAAGCTGCCGAGCGGAAACGGGTGCGACATCCAGCCCATGTCGAGGTACACGAACATGCCGACGCACAGGCCGCCGACCTCGATCATTTCCTTGGTTGCTGCTGTTGCTTTCATGCGGTTGTGGCGAGTGTGAAGAACACACGGCGCCTGTTGGGGATATCGGCGAACACCGGCCGGACTTAAATCCTGCGCCATTTTCCGCGGCCTTGCGGCTGCCCGGCGCGTTACCGCTGAATGCGCGTCGACAGCACGATCGCCGAGGTCGTGCGCTCGACGCCATCGAGCCCGCCGATGCGGTCGATCAGCGCGTCGAGCTCACCGATCGACGCGGCCGCCACGACCGCGATCAGGTCGAACGGCCCGCTCACCGAATGCAGCACGCGCACCTCGGCGATCTTGCGCAGCGCGACCTCGATCGCGCCGCTGCGCTTGGGCGCGAGCGTAATCAACACATGGGCGCGCACGAGGTCGGCTTCGAGCGCGTCAGGCACGACCACCGTGTAGCCGACGATCACCTGACGGCGCTGCAGTTTCTCCATCCGGCTTTGCACGGTCGTGCGCGACAACCCCAGCTTGCGCGCGAGTTCGGCGGTGGGCGCGCGGGCGTCGTCGCGCAGCAGTGCGAGCAGCGCGATGTCGGTCGCATCGAGAACGAGTTTGTTCATATCAACCGCCATACATCAGCACATCGCCGAAGTATGAACGGCATATCGTCGTGCTGACGGATGCGTTTTGCACCACCGCCCGGGAGAATTCGGCCATTTACAGCTCACTCGGGAGGCATCCATGCACAACATCCTCGTCATCGGCGGCGGCAAGATCGGTTCGGTGGTCGCCGACCTGCTGGTCGATACGCCCGAGCAAGGCGGTTACCGCGTCACGGTGGCCGACCGCTCGGCCGCCACGCTCGCGCAAATCACGGCAAGCGGCAACCCGCGGCTCAAAACCTTGCTGCTCGACGTGGCCGATCCGGTCGCGTTGTGCGACGCACTGCAGGGCCGCTTCGCCGTGCTCAGCGCCGCGCCTTTTCACCTCACGCTCAAGGTCGCGCAGGCGGCGCGAGGCGCTGGTGTGCACTACCTCGACCTGACCGAAGACGTGGCGAGCACGCGCGCGATCCGCGAGATTGCGCGAGACGAAGCTGGCGCGAAACCCGTGGCCTTCATCCCGCAGTGCGGCTTGGCGCCGGGGTTCATTTCGATCGTCGCCGCCGACCTGGCGCGGCAGTTCGATTCGCTCGACTCGGTGCGCATGCGTGTCGGCGCGCTGCCGGCCTACCCGAGCAACGCGCTGAACTACAACCTGACCTGGAGCACCGAGGGCGTCATCAACGAGTATTGCGAGCCGTGCGAAGCGATCGTCGACGGGCAGCAGCGCGAGGTGCCGGCGCTCGAAGAACGCGAGGAGTTTTCGCTCGACGGCGTACTCTACGAAGCCTTCAACACCAGCGGCGGCCTCGGCACGCTGTGCGAAACGCTGGCCGGCAAGGTGCGCACGCTGAACTACCGCACGATCCGCTATCCCGGCCACGCCGCGATCATGAAGGCGCTGCTGCACGACCTGCGCCTCAAAGACCGGCGCGACGTGCTCAAAGACATCCTCGAACGCGCGTTGCCCACCACGATGCAAGACGTTGTCATCGTGTTCGTCACCGTCGCCGGCCTGCGCGACGGCCGCCTGCAACAAGACACTTACGCCCGCAAGATCTACAGCCATGTGCTGGCCGGCAAGATGCGTAGCGGGATCCAGATCACGACCGCATCGAGCTTGTGCGCAATGCTCGATCTGCTCGCCGCCGGAGAACTCCCGCGACACGGTTTCGTACGCCAGGAAGACGTGCCGCTGGCGGCATTTCTCGCGAACCGCTTCGGCCGCGTCTATGCGGCGGACGCGCTGGCTCACGCCGCCTGAACCGGCCGAAATACTGATCAGGTCGTTTTGTGACCGATCGGTGCAGAAAAGGCATCTGATCGTTTAGAGTCCGCGTATCAGGTTTGACAACGGGCATGTCTGCCCGCCGAAACAGGAGCGTGGACATGGCCGACAGCACTGCCGTTGCCGTCAATTGGGTCGAACAGGGTCTGGTACCCGACACCGTCATCCGGCTCGGCATTCGGCGCTTGCTGAAGGCTCGGCTGGCTGAACTCAAAAGTGGCGATGCGGTCGCTGTTGCCGAGCTCACCCAATCGTTTTTCGACGCACTGCGCAGCGCACCGCTCGCGCTGGTGCCCGACAAAGCGAACGAGCAGCACTACGAGGTACCGGCGGCATTTTTTGGCCCGGTGCTGGGCCCGCATCGCAAGTACAGCAGCTGTTTTTGGGGCGAAGGCGAAAGTGCGGCGCGCACGCTCGGCCAGGCTGAGGCGACCGCGTTGCAACTGACCTGCGACCGCGCCGGCCTGATCGACGGCCAGCATGTGCTCGAGCTCGGCTGCGGCTGGGGCTCACTCAGCCTCTGGATGGCCGAGCGCTACCGAAACAGCAAGATCACGGCGCTGTCGAACTCCAACTCGCAGCGCGAGTACATCGACGCGCAGGCCGCCGCGCGCGGCCTCACCAACCTGAGCGTGATCACGCGCGACATCAACGAGTTCGACACCGCCGAGCGCTTCGACCGCGCTGTCTCGGTCGAGATGTTCGAACACCTGCGCAATTGGCCGCATGCCTTCGCACGCGTGGCGCGCTGGCTGAACCCGGAGGGCCGCTTCTTTATGCACGTGTTCGCGCACCGCGAGGCGCCGTACGCCTTCGTCGAGCGCGACGCGAGCGACTGGATGAGCAAGCACTTTTTCTCGGGCGGCATGATGCCGAGCGACGACCTCGCGCTGCACTGTCAAGACGATTTGCGCCTGATGCAGCGCTGGCGCTGGGACGGCACGCACTACCAGCGCACCTCGGAGGCTTGGCTGCGCAACATGGACGACCACCGCGACACGCTGATGCCGCTGTTCGAGCAGACCTACGGCCGTGAGCAGGCAGGCGTCTGGTGGATGCGCTGGCGGCTGTTTTTCATGTCGGTGGCCGAGCTGTTCGGTTATGACGGCGGGCAGCAGTGGTGGGTCAGCCACTACCTTTTCGACAAGCGCGGCGACGGGCGCGGCTGAGCATGGCGGTGATCACAATGAACGCGTCGACCGTGCAGCCCGCACCGCTTGCGCCGACACGCGGCGTGCAGGTCGCGAACTTCGTCGTCTTCCAGGCGGCGTGGTTCGCAGCGGTGCTCGGCGCGGCGCACCAGCTGCCGTTGTGGGGCACGGCCTGCGTGATCGCGGCAATTGCGTGGCACCTCGGCATCTGTGCGCGGCCAGCGCAAGAAGCCAAGCTGATCGGGCTTGCCTGCGTGATCGGCTTCGTGGTCGAGAGTGCTGTTGCGATGCAAGGTCACGTCATGTACCCGTCGGGCCAGCCGGTGGCCGGGCTGGCGCCGTATTGGATGGTCGCGCTATGGGGCGAACTGGCGATCGCGCTGAACGTGACGATGCGCTGGATGAAGGGTCGCCTGTGGCTCGCCGCGCTGTTCGGCGCCGTCGGCGGCCCGATGGCGTTCGCGGCTGGCGTGCGGCTCGGTGGCGCGGCGTTCGTCGACAAAACGCCGGCACTCGTCACGCTGGTCTGCATCTACGCGGTGGCGATGCCGCTGCTTGTCTGGCTGTCGATGCGCTTCGACGGCGTTTCGACGGAAGCAGGGGTCGAACGTGTCTGAACTGCAAATCGCTTTGGCTGGCCTCGCGCTGATCGCGTCGCTCGGCTTCCTGACCTGGGTCGCAAGCGTGGTGCAGCGCGACGTGAGCTTGGTCGACCGCACCTGGTCGGTCTTCATCACCGGCGCGGCGGCGGTGTACCTCGTGCTCTTGCCTGCACACGGCACGCGCGGCGCCTGGATGCTCGGGCTTGCGGTCGCGTGGGCACTGCGCCTGAGCCTCTACATCACCGCGCGCAACTGGGGCCACGGCGAGGACCGGCGCTACCAAGAAATTCGCGC
>JANLUW010000386.1:0-13248 GCA_031363645.1 Rhizobacter sp.
GCGTGCCGGCCCATCACCTCGACGACGAACACCTTGGTCGAGGTCGCGGCCATCGAGCGCACGTCGAACGAGGCTTCGAGCGTCGACACCGCCACGTATTTCGCGACCGAGCCGAAGCCGGGGCAGCAGTCGGTGATCGGCAAGTCGTTGTCGATCGTCTTCGGCACATGGATCGCCTGCAGCGGGTAGCCCATTTGCTCGCTCAACTGGCTGACCTTGAAGCAGGTGTCGGCCGAATCGCCGCCGCCGTTGTAGAAGAAGTAGCCGATGTCGTGGGCCTTGAACACCTCGATCAGGCGCTCGTATTCGCGGCGGTTCGCATCGAGCGATTTCAGCTTGAAGCGGCACGAGCCAAACGCGCCGGAGGGTGTGCTGCGCAGCGCAGCGATCGCCGTGGCGCTTTCCTTGCCGGTATCGATCAGGTCTTCGGTCAGCGCGCCGATGATGCCGTTGCGGCCGGCGTAGACCTTGCCGATGCGGTCTTTGTGCTGGCGTGCGGTTTCGATCACACCGCAGGCCGAGGCGTTGATCACGGCCGTGACGCCGCCAGATTGTGCGTAAAACGCGTTCTTCTTCTTGGCCATCTGTGTCGACTCCTTCGGTGTCAGTTTGCCAGCGCGTTCGTGACGATCTCGCGCACGTTGCCCGACAAATCGGGCTTGGCTGCGACGCGTTGGATCGCCGCGCACGCCGCGCTGCGGTACGGCTCGGCGAGTTGGCTCCAGCGGTCGAGCACGCGGGCGAAGCGCGCAGCGAACTGCGGGTTGACGCCATCGAGGAGGATGACCTGGTCGGCCCACAACGCATAGCCGGCCGCATCCGCGCGGTGGAACGCGGAAGGGTTGCCGTTGAACAGCGCCCCGAGCAAGCTGCGCGCGCGGTTCGGATTGCGGATCGAGAAGTCCGGATGCTTGAGCAGTTGCTTGACGCGCGCGAAGGTCTGGCCTTCGACCTCGGGCGCGCTCGCCTGCAGCGAAAACCAGGTGTCGATCACCAGCGGCTCGTGGCGGAACATCTCGTAGAACAGTTGCAGCGCCGGTTCGGCATGCGGCGAATGCGAACGCACCAGCGCCGTGAGCGCGCCGAGGCGATCGGTCATGTGGGCGGCGTCTTTGTAGCGCTGATAAGCGCGCGCCGGCCAGACCGGGTCGCCGTTTGCGACCGCATCAAGGCACAGCATCGCCAGCGCGCGGTTCGCGAGCGCGCGCTTGCCCGCCGAGAGCGAGTTGGGCGAGTAGGTGCCGGCGACCTGGTGCGCCTCGAAGGCCCACTCCCAATCGGTGCGCAGTGCGCTGGTGAGTTGCTTGCTCAGCCCCATGCGCGCGGCGTGAATGCGCGGCGGGTCGACCGGGTTCAGTTGCTCGGCCAGGTAGCTTTCGGTCGGCAAGGTCAGCAGCAAATCCTTGAGCGCGGCGTCGAGCGTCGGGTGGCGCAGCACCGCGCGCATGGCTTCGATGAAGGGCGCGTCGAGCTCGGTGGGTGCGTGGCTGCGTGCGGCCGCGAGCAAGCGGCTGAGCGCGAGGCGCTGGCCGGCCTCCCAGCGATTGAACGGGTCGGTGTCGTGCTGCAGCAGCACCAGCAGACCGGCATCGGTGAGGCCGTCAACGAGGATCACCGGCGCCGAGAAGCCGCGCATCAGCGAGGGCACCGGCTCGACCTCGACGTTGACGAACGTGAAGAAGCTGCGCGCCTCTTCGAGCACCAGCACGCGATCGTTCGCGGCGTGGGTGGCGGGCTCGTCTTCGAGTTGCACGGGCAGCGGCGTGCCGTCGCGCCCGACCAGGCCGATCGCGAGCGGGATCACGAAGGCTTCTTGCGCGGCGTGACTTGACTCGGCGCCCGCCTGCTCGACGCCGAGCGTGTAGGTGCGCGAAGGTGCGTCGTAGCGGCCGCGCGCGGTCACGCGTGGCGTGCCGGCCTGCGCGTACCAACGCTTGAACTTCGGCAAGGTGCGCGCGAGTTCGCTGCCGGGGTTGGCGTCAGCGATGGCCTGCGCGAAATCGTCGCAGGTCACGGCCTGGCCGTCGAAGCGCTCGAAGTACAGCGCCATGCCTTTGGCAAAACCTTCGCGGCCGACCAGCGTGTGCATCATGCGCACGACCTCGGCCCCTTTGTCGTAGACGGTGGCGGTGTAGAAGTTGTTGATCTCGGCATAGCTGTCGGGCCGCACCGGGTGCGCCATCGGGCCGGCGTCTTCGGGGAACTGCACATCGCGCAGCTTGCGCACATCCTGAATGCGCTTGACGGCGCGGCCGCTCGAGTTGCCCGCCATGTCCATGCTGAATTCCTGATCGCGGAAGACCGTCAGGCCTTCTTTCAGGCTGAGCTGGAACCAGTCGCGGCAGGTGATGCGGTTGCCGGTCCAGTTGTGGAAGTATTCGTGGCCGACGACCGATTCGATGTCGGCGTAGTTCTCGTCAGTGGCGGTGGCGGGCGAGGCCAGCACGTACTTGGTGTTGAACAGGTTCAGGCCCTTGTTTTCCATCGCGCCGCTGTTGTAGTCCTCGACTGCGACAATCATGAAGCGCTCCAGATCGAGCGGCAAATTGAAGCGTGCTTCGTCCCAGATGATCGAGGCGATCAGCGAGTTCATCGCGTGTTCGGTCTTGTCGAGGTCACCGCGGCGCACGTAGACCTGCAGCAGGTGATCCTTGCCGGCGCGCGTGCGGATCTGCTGCTCGCGCGCGACCAGATCAGCCGCGACCAGCGCGAACAGGTAGCTCGGCTTGGGGAACGGATCGTGCCACTTGGCGAAGTGACGTGCACCGCGTGGGCCGGCCTCGAGCTCGCCTGATTCGAGCAAGTTGCCGTTCGACAGCAGCACGGGGTAGCGCGCCTTGTTCGCGCGCAGCGTGACGGTGTAGACCGCCATCACGTCAGGCCGATCGAGGAAGTACGTGATGCGCCGAAAGCCCTCGGCTTCGCACTGTGTGAAGAAGCCGTTGCCCGAGGTGTACAGGCCCGAGAGCTGGCTGTTCTTCTCGGGCGCGCAGGTGTTGCGGATCTCGAGTGCGAACGGGCCGGGCGGCATCTCTTGCAGCGAGTCGATCACCAGCAGGCCCTGCTCGTGCCGGAACGAGACCGACGCGCCGTTCACCGACACGCGCGTCAGGTTGAGCTCTTCGCCGTGCAGGCGCAGCGGTTGCGCCTCGACCGTGGTGTTGCGCTCGACCTGCATTTTGTTGACGACCATGGTCTTGGCCGGGTCGAGGTCGAAAGTGAGATCGACGCTGCGAATCCAATAGGCCGGCGCGGTGTAGTCGGCGCGTTGGATCAGCGGGGCAGTGCCTTCGCGCATCATGGTTTGCTTTCTGTTGAGCGCATCGGTGCAATGACGCGCTCGTGTTGTTGGATCAGATCGGCCAGCGCGAGGGTCGTGAAGTCGGGTGCGATCGCAAGGATGTTGTCGAAGCCGGCGAACGCCTCGGCGCCGAGCGTGGTTGTCAGCGCCACCGCCTGCATGCCGGCGCGGCGCGCGGCCTCGATGCCGAGCGGCGCGTCTTCGAAGACGATGCAGTCGTGCGGCGCGAGCCTCAAGCGCCGCGCGGCTTCGAAAAAGATGTCGGGATGCGGTTTGCCTCGCAAGCCATCGGCGGGGCTGGTGACTGCGTCCACCCAGGCATCGATGCCGTGCAGCTTGAACGCCAACGCCATGTTGAGCGGGGTCGACGCCGTGCACACAGCCAGGCGCAAGCCGCTGGCACGCGCTGCGTCGACAAACGCGCGGGCGCCGCCGATCAACGCCAGTGAGCGCGTCGCGAATTCGCGGTAGATCGCGTCTTTCTCATCCGCCATCACGGCCAGCGCATCGGCCGAATGCGCGGGGAACAGGTCGGCCAGGATCTCGATGTTGGAGCGGCCCGCGGTCGATGCGAAGAATTCGTCCTCGTTCATCTGCAGCCCGTGCCGCGCATACCAAGCGTTCCACGCGCTCTGGTGGTGCGGCATGCTGTCGATCAGCGTGCCGTCGAGGTCGAACAGAAAAGCTTTCATGCGATTGGTCTCATGCGGGTCGGCGCGACACCAGCAAGATGCCGCTCAAGCACAGCGCGATTCCGGCGAGCTTCTCGAGCGAGAGTTGTTCTTTGAACGCGAAGTAGCCGATCACCGCCAGCGACGCCGCCACCACTGCGGCCGTCACCACGAACGAGCTCGACAAGCTCCCGCCCGCGCGGTAGGCGAGCAAGAAGCCGAGCTCGGCCAACACGATCGAGGCCGCCACGCCCCACACCGCCCAGTTGAGCTGGCCCAGTTCGGACGCCACGGTGTCGCGCAGCGGAAACAGCCAGAACAGCGGCAAGCTGAGTGCCGCAGCGAGCCCGTAGAACGCGATCAATGAGACCACCGGGTTCGCGCTCACAGCGACACTTTTTTGCGTGACGAAATAGAGCATCTGGCCGCTGATGGCGATGCAAAGCGCAACGGGTAATCCGACCTTCATCACACGCCTTGCTTCAGGCTCGCCTCGATGAACGGGTCGAGGTCTCCGTCGAGCACCTTCTGCGTGTTGCTGGTCTCGAAACTCGTGCGCAGGTCTTTGATGCGGCTCTGGTCGAGCACGTAGCTGCGAATCTGGTGCCCCCAGCCCACGTCGGTCTTGGTGTCTTCGAGCTTCTGCTGTTCTTCTTGCCGCTTGCGCAACTCGTGGTCGTAGAGCCGCGAGCGTAGCCGTTTCCAGGCCACGTCGCGGTTGCTGTGCTGGCTGCGGCCGTCTTGGCATTGCACGACGATGCCGGTCGGGATATGCGTGAGCCGCACGGCCGAGTCGGTCTTGTTGATGTGCTGGCCGCCGGCGCCGCTGGCACGAAAAGTGTCGGTGCGCACGTCGCTCGGGTTGATGTCGATCTCGATCGAATCGTCGACCTCGGGGTACACGAAGATGCTCGCGAAGCTCGTGTGGCGGCCGCCGGCGGAATCGAACGGGCTCTTGCGCACCAGGCGGTGCACGCCGGTCTCGGTGCGCAGCAGGCCGAACGCGTAGTCGCCCTCGACCTTGATGGTCGCGCTCTTGATGCCGGCGATGTCACCGGCCGATTCGTCTTCGAGCGTGGTTTTGAAGCCCTTGCGTTCGGCGTACTTCAGGTATTGGCGCAGCAGCATGCCGGCCCAATCGCAGGCCTCGGTGCCACCGGCGCCGGCCTGGATGTCGACGAAGCAATTCAGCGGGTCGGCCGGGTTGTTGAACATGCGGCGGAACTCGAGCTGTGCGACCGTGGCTTCGAGCTTTTGGGCATCGGCCTCGATCGCCTGCAGGCCGTCGGTGTCGCCGTCGGCCTTCGACATGTCGTACAACTCGGTGTTGTCGGCGAGGTTGCTGGTGAGGTGGTCGATCGTTTCGACAACGGCCTCCAGCGTGCGCTTCTCGCGGCCCAGCTCCTGCGCGCGTTTGGGCTCGTCCCAGACCTTGGGGTTCTCGAGCGCCGCGTTGACTTCGTTCAGTCTTAAAGCTTTCCGGTCGTAGTCAAAGATACCCCCGGAGGTCGACCGTGCGCTTCGTCAGGTCGGCAAGCGAGTTGCCGATGGCATTGATGTGTTCGACGTCCATGGGATTTCTTTCTTGTGTGAACCGGGGAAGGACCCAATTTTGACACGGGGCAAATGCCCGGGTTCACAGCCCACGACACGCGCTGCGATCAGGCAAGGAACGTCTCCAGCAACTGCGCCAGCGCCTCCGGCTGGTCGTGGTGCAGCATGTGGCCGGCCGGCGAGAGCGTGTGCGTTTCGACCTGGGCGACCACCGCCAGCCGCTCGTGGAATTCGGCCTTGGTGTAGCGCGTGCCCCACCAGCGCGACACGTCGGTCTGGTCGCCTTCGACCCACAGCACTTTTGCCACGATCAGCTTCCAGGTTTCGAGCACTTCATCGCGCTGGTACAGCGTGGGCGTGCCGCGCTTGTGGACCGGGTCGCCGAGGATCTCGAAGCGGTCATCGACGCCGTCTTTTTCGACCCGTCGAGACCAGTGCTGCGCCAGCCACCCGGCGCGCCGCGGCGGCAGCAGCGGATTGGTCTTGCGCAGGCGCGCGGCCACCTCACCGAGGCTCGCGTAGTCGCGCAACTCGACCGGCGTCTTCAGCCCGTCGAGCCACTGCACGATGCGCCTGGGCGATTGCGACGGCGTGGTTGCCGGCATGCCGAAGCCCTCCAGGTTGACGAGACGCCGAATGCGCTGCGGCCGCAACCCGGCATACAGCATCGCCACGTTGGCGCCCATACTGTGGCCGAGCAGGTCGATCGGGGCCGACTGCGGAAAGAGCGCCGTCTCATCGAAGAACAGCGCGTCGAGCGCGTTGTCGAGGTCGCCCAGGTAGTCGGGCAGCCAGTAGGTGTCGACCGCGGGCGACTCGGTCAGGCCGAAGCCGCGCCAGTCGAACGCGAGCACATGGCGGTCGGTCGGTAGCGCATCGACGACGAACTGGAACGACGCGGCCACGTCCATCCAGCCGTGCTGCATCAGCAGCGAGGGGCGATCCGGCCTGGCCATCGAGGCATCACCCCATTCGAGAACGTGGAGGCGCAGGCCGCGCACGGTAATGAAGTGGCTGCGGCTTTGGCGCTTGACCAAGTACGTGTCGTCTGAATTCATGCGGGCACTGTACGCGGCGGGTGGCGCCTGAGCTGTCTGCGCCGCGACAGGCGCGATGCGAGAATAACTGCATGAATCCAGTCTCCCGTTTTGCGCTGCGCAGTGCCGAGTTGCGTGATGTCGGCGCCATCGTGCAGCTGATCCGCGATTTGGCCGCGTTCGAGCAGCTCACCCACCTGCTGCAGGTCACACCCGAAAAGCTGCGGCCGCAATTGTTCGGCGAGCGCCCGGCGGCCGAGGCGATCGTGGCCGAGTTGGGCGATGGAAAAAGCAATGACAAGAGCGGCGGCGAGGTCGTTGCCTTCGCGCTCTTCTTCACCAACTTCTCGACCTTTCTGGCGCAGCCCGGGCTCTACCTCGAAGACCTGTACGTGAAGCCCGAGCACCGCGGCGCCGGCATTGGCAAGGCCTTGCTGACGAAGCTCGCCGCGCTTGCGCTGGAGCGCAACTGTGGCCGCTTCGAGTGGAGCGTGCTCGACTGGAACGAGAACGCCATTCGGTTCTACGAAGGCATGGGCGCGAGCGTGATGCCCGAGTGGCGCATCTGCCGCCTCAGCGGTGATGCACTGCAGCGCTTCGACCCGGCTAATTCTGCGGAATGAAGAGTCGGTCTCCGAGGGGCTTGCGGCTCGTCGCGGCCGGTGTCGTCATGGCGGTCACCGTGACGTTGATCGCACTGACCCTCGCTCAACGCACGGCGAGCGATGGCGATTCATGGGTGGAACTGTCACGCTACTTGCCGTACTACTGGCTGTTGCTGCCAACTGCCGTGGGGCTCTTGTTGTCGGCATGGCTCGGGCGCTGGTGGATCGTTGTGGGCGGGGCCGGTGCGATGGTGCTCGGCACCGCCACGATGGGGCTGACGTGGCGCACCGGCGAGCCGGGTATCGAGCGCATTCGGTTGATGACCTTCAATGCCAAAGCGGCCCATGCGGTAGAGCGCAGCAACGGTCTTCTCGCGCTCGGTGCCGAGGTCGTCGAGCACGATCCGGACATCCTCGTGATGCAAGACGCCGACGGCCTGCTCGTGCGGCGCAGCGATGCCGCGCTGACCGGCACCGTGCCGGTGTTCGGCTTGCCCAACGTGTACGCGCTCGGGCAGTACGTCGTGCTATCGCGCCTGCCGCTGCGAGGCTGCACGCCCGGCAACATTGATTTCCGCGACGAAACTCATCGCTATTTGCGCTGCACTTTCGATGTTCACGGCGTGCAACTGACGGTCGTCACGGCGCATTTCCAGTCACCACGCAACGGCCTGAGCGCCACCCGGTTTCAAGGTGTCGAAGGCGCCGACGAATGGCAGCAAAATTTTCAGGATCGACTCACGCAGTCGCGTTCATTGGCGCGCGACCTGGCCCAGTTGCGCGGGCCTGTGATCGTCGCTGGCGACTTGAACGCACCCGAAGGGTCGCCGGTGGTTCGCAACTTGCTGGCCACCGGCTTGCGCGATGCGTTTTCTGCCGCGGGCCGCGGCTATGGCTACACCTACGGCCACTCGATGCGTGCCGGTTCGTCATTCCTGCGCATCGACCACATCCTGGTCAGCCCCGACATCGCTGTGGCCGATTGCTTCGCGGGCGGCGGCACGGCGTCGGAGCATCGGCCGGTTATTGCGGATCTGAGCCTTCGCCGATGAAGTGCGGCAGCGTCGAATGAAGCCTTCCACCGCCAACCGCTATGACGCGATCTACCGCGAATTCCGCTGGCACGTGCCGGTGCAATTCAACATCGCCGAGGAGTGCTGCGCGCGTTGGGCGCGCGACACGCCGCAGGTGGTGGCGATCCTCAGCGAAGACGCGTCAGGCGCTGTCACGGCCTTCACCTACGCGCAACTGCAAGCCGAGGCGAATCGCCTGTCGAACGCGCTCGCGCGCCTGGGCGTCGTGCGAGGCGACCGTGTCGCGATCGTGATGCCGCAGCGATTCGAGACCGCGGTCGCGCACATTGCGCTGTTCCAGATGGGCGCGATCGGCGTGCCGTTGTCGATGCTGTTCGGCCCCGAGGCGCTCGAGTACCGGTTGAACGACGGCGATGCGCGCGTCGCGATCGTCGACGAGAGCGGCATCGCCAACCTGCTCGCTGCGCGGCCCACCTGCCCAGCGCTGAAGACCGTGCTCGCTGTCGGCGCGGCACGCGGGCGGGGCGATCTCGACTGGGCCGATGCCTGCGCTCGCGAACGCGCCACCTTCACCCCCGTGGCCACGAAGTGCGATGACGGCGCGGTGTTGATCTACACCAGCGGCACGACTGGCCCGCCGAAGGGCGCGCTGATCCCGCACCGCGCGCTGATCGGCAACCTGAGCGGCTTCGTCGCGAGCCAGAACTGGTTTCCCGACGTGGAGCCGCAGGGGCAGCGTTCCGAGCCTGATGGCGCGGTGTTTTGGTCGCCAGCGGATTGGGCGTGGACCGGCGGGCTGATGGACGCGCTGCTGCCCACGCTCTACTTCGGCCGGACCATCGTCGGCTACCAAGGCCGCTTCTCGCCGGAGACCGCGTTCGGTCTGATGCAACGCCATCGCGTCACCCACACCTTCCTGTTCCCGACGGCACTTAAGGCCATGATGAAGGCGGTGCCCTTGCCACGTGAGCGTTATGCGCTGCAACTGCGCGGCGTCATGAGCGCCGGCGAGGCGGTCGGCGACGCCGTGTTCGCGTGGTGTCGCGACGCGCTCGGGGTGCCTGTGAACGAGATGTTCGGCCAGACCGAAATGAACTACATCGTCGGCAACTCGCACGCGGTGTGGCCGGCGCGCCCGGGCAGCATGGGCCGACCGTACCCCGGCCACCGCGTCGCGGTGATCGACGATGCCGGCCACGAATGCCCGCGCGGCACGCCGGGCGACGTGGCGCTGCACCGGCTCGATGTGCACGGCGCGCCCGACCCGGTCTTCTTCCTCGGTTACTGGAAGAACGGGGCGGCGACCTCGGCCAAGTTCACCGGCGACCCGCGGAACAGTTGGTGCCGCACCGGCGACATGGCGGTGATGGATGCCGACGGCTACCTCTGGTACGACGGCCGCGCCGATGACGTGTTCAAGGCGGCCGGCTACCGCATCGGCCCGAGCGAAATCGAGAACTGCCTGGTCAAGCACGCCGCGGTCGCGAACGCCGCAGTCGTGCCCAAACCCGATGCCGAGCGGGGTGCGCTGATCAAGGCGTATGTTGTGCTCGCGCCGGGCTTCGAGGGCACGCCGGCGCTCGTCGACGAACTGCAGCGCCACGTGCGCGGCCGGCTCGCGCCCTACGAGTATCCGAAGGAAATCGAGTTCATCGACGCGTTGCCGATGACGACCACCGGCAAGGTGCAGCGCCGTGTGCTGCGGCTGCAGGAAGAGGCGCGCGCCGCGCGTGGCCGTTGACGGGCCGATCCGCCGCCGCATCGAGTCAAGGGCAAGCGCCGACCAGCGATGGCGTGCGCGCCGCTGCTTCGTTGAACGGCATCAACTGCCCGATGCGTGACTGCTTGACGATCACGCAGTTCGCGCCCTGCCGGAAACGCCGCCGGCCATCGCCGAGGTCTTCTTCGACCACGCGTGTGTCGAGCGCCGCGGCCATGCGTTGTTCGGGGGTCGTGCGCGACGTGATGGCACGTGCGTCGTCGAGCGCCGGGTTGCGTGAGCCGGGCCGATCGGCGTAGCCGCGCGGCAGGGTCAGGTCGAGCGAGCGCGGTGGCTGCGATGCCGCGAGCTCGGGCAACGTCGAGGTCTCCGCCTGCGCGTTAACTGCGCGTCCTGCGTTGACTGCGCTGACTGCGGTCGATGTGGGCGGCGTGATCGTGATGGCAGCGCGGGCAGTGAGAGGTCGATTTGCCGGTGTCGGCATCTGTTCGGGTTCGGCCGGCGCACGTTGCGCCAGCGTTTTGCGCCAAGGCAGTAGGCGCAAGGTGACAGGTGCGCACGCTGGCTCGGTCGCATGCCGCAGCCGCCAACCTGTCGATCTGCGCAGCAGTGCGTAGAGGCCGGCGTGGAGCGCCACCACGCACAGCAGCGCGATCAAGCCGTGCCGCGACTGCATGAGGTTCGTGCGGCGCATCGCGGCAGGCGTTGGTTTCGTGATCGAGTGCACCGGCAAGTCGATGGTTCACAACGCATCGGTCGCGTTTGACGACTTCGGCGCACGGGGTGTCAACGAGTTCCCGATCGGGCCGGCTTGCCCGTACAGTCGCGCTCGCCAGTGACTACAACAACCCACAGGAGAGGCCATGACATTCGCAGCTGAGTTCAAAGAGTTCGCCATGAAAGGCAGTGTTGTCGATCTCGCCGTCGGCTTGATCATCGGCGCAGCATTTGGCAAGATTGTCGATTCGCTCGTGAAGGATTTGATCCTCCCGGTCGTGGGCAAGATCTTCGGTGGCCTGGATTTCACCAACTACTTCATCATGTTGTCCGGCCCACCAGCCGACTACAAGGGTGCGATGACTTACGACGCGCTCACCAAAGCCGGTGTGCCGCTGTTCGCCTACGGCAATTTCATTACGGTCGCAGTCAATTTCGTCATCCTCGCCTTGATCATTTTCATGATGGTCAGGCAGGTCAACCGGATGAAGAAAGCCGCGCCGCCCGCTCCCGCTGCTGCCACTGCGGAAGACGTGCTGCTGCTGCGCCAGATCCGCGATTCGCTGGCCAAGTAAGAGGCAGAAGGCTCGGCTCGGCATGGTGAAGCAGTTCGCGCTGCTGCACCTTGCCGACGCTCGGAGCAAGGTCGCGGGCTGGGTGCTAAAAACTGACAAAGAAGCGCGGACGGCTTGCCGCGCAGCGAGCGTGCTCAGCGGCCAACGCGCCGAGGCACAAGCCCATCAGCCCGAGAGCAGGTCAGCCCTCGACCTGACGTGCTCAGGCGATTGCGGCGCGCGCATTCAAGCCGCGCAGGATCATGGTCTCGACCTGCGCGCTAGACGCGACATTCGCGTCGGCGCCGATTCGCACGTCGGCGTCGCCCGACTCGCCGAACACGCGGCCACCGACCACGATCACGAGTGCCGGGTTGCGTGACGCGGCGCGCGCGCTCGCGATCGTGGCGGCCAGTCGCGGCAAGCGATGCTCGCGCCTGAACGTCGCGCTAAGCGAGAGGTCGAGCGCGTCGAACCAAGCGCCGGCGAGCATGTCACCGAGCGCGGCGTCGTCGACCGGGAACTCGGTATTGGTGTCCCAGCCGGCGTTCCAGAGCACGTCGGCGTCGAGTGCTGCGACCAGGATGTGGCCTTCGCCGGGGGCCGGTGCGACCAGCACGGCGAGTGGCGCGGGCAGCGCGCGCCGCACGACGCTGGCGCCAGGCTGGCGCATGGCTGTTTGCAAGCGGCCGAGGCCGAACGTGATGTCGAGCTCGCTGCATTTATCCGCTTGCCAGAGATCGCCGAGCGCGCGCGCGGTCGGCTCGGCCAGCTCGGCCGAGAGTTCCCCGGGTTTCAGCCGAGCCAACAACGCACTGGCGCCGGAGGGGTCGACAGCGACCATGCCCGACCCTACCGCAGCCCCGTCGCAATGTCCGCAATCTGGAGCAGGACAGGCTGCTGATTGTCGGACTAGGCAGCGGAGCAGACCGGCATTATGCGACGGACACGACGGAGCACGGATCTGGCTTCGAAACTCTGGTTCCTCGAGCCAAGGTCGAGGTGCTGGCGCCGGCCACCCACTTCACCGCCATGCCGCTGTGTACGCCGGCGGGTGCGGACATCCTTGCTGCCGAAAAAGATGATCCTGTCTGCACTGATCCATCCGGCACGGACCGTGAGGCCGTTCACGACAAGATCATCGAACTGCTGGCACATCACTTCGGGATCTGAAGTCAGCAGGCGGCGGCGCCTTACTCCGCCGCCTCTGCCGCGTCCTCATCGTAGACCTTTGGCCTCGAGGCCATTTCCTTCTTGATTTCCTCGGCGACGAGGAAGGACAGCTCAAGCGCCTGCGCGGCGTTCAGGCGCGGATCGCAGAAGGTGTGGTAGCGGTCATTCAGATCCTCGTCACGCAGCGCGCGAAGGCCGCCGGTGCATTCGGTCACGTCCTTGCCGGTCATCTCCACATGGATGCCCCCGGCATGGGTCCCCTCCGCCTGATGCACGCCCATGAAGCGGCGGACTTCCGCAAGTACCGCCTCGAAGGGGCGCGTCTTGTAACCGGAGGTGGATTTCACCGTGTTGCCATGCATGGGATCGCAGGACCAGACGACGACCCTGCCCTCGCGTTTCACCGCGCGGATCAAATCCGGCAGATGTTTTTCAACCTTGTCGGCACCGAAGCGGGCGATCAGCGTCAGGCGGCCGGGCTCGTTGCCGGGGTTGAGAAGATCAATCAGCCTGATCAGTTCATCGGGCTTCAATGAGGGGCCGCATTTGAGGCCGATCGGGTTCTTCACGCCACGGCAATACTCGACATGCGCATGGTCAGGCTGGCGGGTGCGGTCGCCGATCCACAGCATATGGCCAGAGGTTGCGTACCAATCGCCGGAGGTCGAATCGATGCGGGTCAGCGCCTGCTCGAAACCGAGCAGCAGGGCCTCGTGGCTGGTGAAGAAATCGGTGGTGCGCAGTTGCGGGGCGGTATCGGCATTGATGCCGCAAGCCCGCATGAAGCCCACCGCCTCGGTGATACGGTCGGAAACTTCCTGATAGCGCTCGTAGGCCGGCGAATCCTTGAGGAAGCCGAGCGTCCATTTGTGCACGTGTTCC
>JANLUW010000409.1:0-3513 GCA_031363645.1 Rhizobacter sp.
CGCAGGAACGCGAGCAGGAAGATCGGGAACACCACGACCAGAACCTTCGACAGCCCGACATAGCTGCCGACCAGCGCCATGCTGGAGGCCAGGCAAACGTAGGCGAGCCACTGCGTGGCCGGGGCATGGTTCAAGTCAAAACGCCACGTCAGAGTGCCACATCAGAACGCTGCGGCGTAGCGCGCGAGCTCCCAGCCGCTGACGTGGCGCGCGTAGGCTAGCGCTTCATCGCGCTTGAGTCGCACGAACTCGCGGTGCAGCGTCGCGCCCAGCGCCTGCTGCATCAGCGTGCTGCCATGGAGTGCATCGATCGCGGCGTCGAGCGATTGCGGCTGCAGGCCGATGCCGCGCGCCCGGATCGCAGCCAGCGACAGCGCGAACAGGTCGTCGGTGCAGTCGGGGCCAGGGTCGAGTTCGCGGTCTATGCCGTTGAGGCCGGCGGCGATCAGCGCGGCCGTGGCGAGGTACGGGTTGGCGGTCGCATCGGGCACGCGCCACTCGAAGCGGCCGGGCAGGATGCGGACCATCGCGGTGCGGTTGTTCGGGCCGTGCGCCACGTACGCCGGTGCCCAGCTCGTGCCCGAGAGCGATTCGCCCACCACCAGCCGCTTGTACGAATTGACGGTCGGCGCCGCCAGCGCGCACAGCGGCGCGGCGTGGTGCAGCACGCCCGCCATGAACTGGCGGCCGAGCAGCGAGAGCCCGGAGGCGTTGCCGCTGCCGACCTCCACGTTGTCGTTCACACCGTCGGCGTTGAACAGACCGCGATCGCCTTGCCACAGCGACACATGAAAGCGCAGCCCGCTGCCCGGCTGGTTCGCGAACGGCTTGGCCATCATCGAAAAGACCGCGCCGTGCGCCTCGGCGATCGCGTGGGCCGCCTGCTTGAACAGCATCACGTTGTCGGCGCTGCGCAGCGCATCGGCGTGCCTGAAGTTGACCTCGAACTGACTGTGCGCGTCTTCGTGGTCGAGCTGCAAGACATCAGAGGCTGCGCCGGGATAAGCGGCAACCAAGGCAAGCGCCGACGTGGTGGGTTTCCAGAAATTCATGCGAGGCTTCTTGTGGGTTTGTTATCGGTGAGAGTTCAGCCGTCGTCGCGCTGCGCCTGCGCGATGGCTTTGGCGCGTTCGCGCTCGTTGCGTGCGATCACATAACTGGCAACCAGCGTGCCGATCGACACGAGTGCGACGATCACGGTGCCCATGGCATTGACACTCGGATTCAGGCCGAGCCGGGCGCGCGAAAAAATCACCAACGGCATCGTCGTCGAGCCCGGACCATTGAGAAATGCCGAGAGCACCACGGTGTCGAGCGACAGCGTGAAGTTGAGCAGCCAGGCCGACATCAGCGCCTGCGTGATCAGCGGCAAGGTCACGAGCATGAAGACCTGGATCGGCTTGGCGCCCAGGTCCATCGCGGCTTCTTCGAGTTGCGGGTTCATGCCTTGAAGCCGGGCCTGGATGACGACGGTTGCGTAAGACATGCCCACTAGCAGATGCCCCAGCCAGATCGTCATCGCACCGCGCTGCGGATAGCCAAAGGCGCGCTGCACGGCGACGAACATGAGCAGCAATGAGAGCCCGATGATCACTTCGGGCATCACCAACGGCGCGTTCACCATGCCGGCGAAGAACGTGCGCCCCTTGAAGCGGCGGTATTTGACAAGTGCGAATGCGGCAAGGGTGCCCAGCACCAGCGAACCCCACGCGGTGAAGAACGCGATCTTCAGTGAGAGCCACAGACCGCTGAGCATTTCTTCGTCGCTCGCCAGCTTCACGTACCACTTGAGCGTGAACCCTTTCCAGAGGTTCGGCACCGGCGAGTCGTTGAACGAGTAGACGACCAGCGCAATGATGGGCAGATACAAAAAAAGGTATCCGGCGCTGAGCCAGCCTCGGCTGAACCAACGCGCGACGGCTGCGCCACTGAGGCTCGAATGCCGGGCGCCGCTCACCTGGATTTTTCCAGTTCTTCAGCCTGATAGCGGTTGAAGACGGCCAGCGGCACGATGATCAACAACACCATCACGACCGCGACGGTCGAGGCAATGGGCCAGTCGTTGTTGCTGAAGAACTCGTCCCAGAGGACGCGGCCGATCATCAGGGTCTCGGGCCCACCGAGCAGCTCGGGCGTCACGAACTCACCGATGCAGGGGATGAACACCAGCATCGATCCCGCGATAATGCCAGCCTTGGACAATGGCACGGTGATGCGCCAGAACGCCTGCCAAGGAGTGGCACCGAGGTCGGCCGCGGCTTCGAGCAAACGCAGGTCCATCTTGGCCAAGTTCGAATACAGCGGCAGGATCATGAACGGCAGGTAGCTGTAGACCATGCCGATCACGAGCGAGAAGGGCGTGTTCATGAACTTGCCGGGCGCGCTCGTCAGGCCGGTGAACACGAGCAAGCTGTCGGCATGCAGCCAGACGAGTGCGCGCCAGACCCAACCGTTCTCGTCAAGCAATCCCTTCCAGGCGTAGACACGCAGCAGGAAAGAGGTCCAGAAGGGCAGCATCACGAGCATCAGCAAGGCCGGTTGCACCGTGGCCTTCGCGCGCGCCATGAAGTACGAGAACGGGTAAGCGATCGCGAGGCAGATGACCGTGGTGATGCCTGCGTATTTCAGACTGGAGACGTACGTTTTCCAATACAAGCTGTCCTGGGTAAGCGACACGTAGGTGTTGCCACGCAAGACGAGTTGCGCGGCACCGTCTTTGAACGTCAGGATGTCGTTGACGGTGATCGCGCCCATCTCGGAAAAGCTGTACTTCAGCACGATCAGGAACGGAAGCAAAAAGAAAAGCATCAACCAGACGTAGGGCGCACCGATCACGGCCGTGCGGCCACTGAAGTAACGGCCGAGTCTGGATGGCGCGGTCATTGGGTCAACACCACTTGCGCGGAATCCGACCACGAGGCCCAGGCGGTGTCGCCCCAAGTAAGTTCATCGCTGCGATGGCGGGCCACGTTGCTCTGGCTCACCTTGAGCGTGGCGCCACTCGCCAGCGCCAGCTGGTAGACGGTGAAGCTGCCGAAGTACGAGAGGTCGCGGATCGTGCCCTGCAAGCGGTTGTGCGGTGCGTGCCCGTCACTCGGTGGGTCGCGCTGGAGGCTGATCTTTTCGGGGCGCACCGCCACGCTCAGGCTCATGCCTTCGGTGCCGGTGATGCCGTGGCCGATGTAGTGGCTGCAGTCGGCGCAATCGATGATGACGTGATCGACCTCGTCTTTGACGAGCTTGCCGTCCATCAGGTTGACGTTGCCGATGAAGTCGGCGACGAAGCGGGTGGCCGGGGTTTCATAGATGTCGGCCGGCACACCGATCTGCAGAATGCGGCCCTCGCTCATCACCGCGATACGCGAAGCCATCGTCATCGCCTCTTCCTGGTCGTGCGTCACCATCACGCAGGTGACACCCACCTGCTCGATGATGTTGACCAGTTCGATCTGGGTTTCTTCGCGCAGCTTCTTGTCCAGCGCGCCCAGCGGCTCGTCCAGCAGCAGCATCTGC
>JANLUW010000418.1:0-5554 GCA_031363645.1 Rhizobacter sp.
GGGGTTCTTCCGGTTGCCGCTCATGGACTCAACTCATGCAAACTGCGGGCCTGTTTTGCAGACTTTCGCTAGGGCTCGCGGAATCGACGCACCGCGTCAGGCGGTGCGGTGGACGGAGCACGCCGGATGGCGAAACCGAGCACTACCCGGAGGCGAGGACTGCCCAGTCACGGCGCGCTGCGTTTTCACGAACCGACCGTGCTTGCAGCAAGGAATCGATCAATCGCCACTGCAAGCAACTCGTCGATGCGGGTGGGCATCATTTCCACGTCTTGTCTAAAAAAGAAGCGCCGGTAGTGGTGCTCCAGCTCGACTGCCTTGTTGTGGGTCAGCACGTCGCCGAGGTCGAACTCGTCGAATTGGATGTAGACATAGGGCCGTCGGGGCGAGCCCGAGGCCTTGTCACACCGTGGTTTAAGGCGGATGGTCGGCGTGAACCGATGATCTCGGTACGTCAGGTCAGGGCCTGCGCAGACAAACTGCGCGGAGTCGGCGTAGGGCAGGTTGTCGTCAAGCTCGAGCGACGGGGTGGTTGATGTGGTCATGGTGCCTTCCTTCGAGTGTTGATCGCCCGAAGTCTCCATGACGCCGAAGGGCCGCTTGAGTCACATCTGCTGGCACGGAAAATGTGGTGACGCCAAGTGCTTGAGCGGGAAGAGAAATCCGGTTCTGACTATTTTTGGTTGCCGTTTTCGCTGGAAAAGCCCGACTTCAGCACTCGGAATCAGATCCATCCGGGCCATCACAACTGCCGGTCGACGCTGGGGTTTCTGCGATGAGAATTTTTGTTGGTCCGGGGCCGATCTCGCGGTTTGATCGGTGGCATGAACATCCTCATCGAACACATCGTGCATGTGCCCTACACCGGCAAGATCACCGGCGGCACCGAGCGCTTCGTCAATCTGGCATCCGACGCGCTGCGCACCGTTGGACATCGTGTCAGCATCATGGGTCCGGCCGACAGCACCGGCGAGTGCGTCCTGTCGAGCGTGCCGTCCGAGCAGGTCGCGTCGCCGATCAACTTCCGCGACTGGTACCGGTCGATTCGTGATCGAGCTCAGGTCTACGACGCGATCATGCTGAATCAGCCGCTTACCTTGCAGTGGGTGCTCGATCCCGAGCTGGACTTCATGCTGAAGCGCTCGACGTACATCAACCACAACGGATTGCGCTGGTACACCGAAGGTCGAGCTGGCCTGCGCCTGAGCGCTTGCCTGCAATACATGCGGAGCCGTGGCGGTCGAGTTTTCTATCTGTCAAAGAAGAACAGGGATGCGCTCGAAGCTGTGGCGAAGGGCGAGGTCACGCGCGCTGTCATCGCGAAGGAATGTCGAGGCGGCGTGAAGCGCGTGGGCAGCGACAGTTTCCTCGGTACGGCGCTGTTCGATGGCCACTTCGACGAAGCGGTGTATCCGCCAAATGCCGTGATTGCTCGGGCACCGTTGGCGCTTTTCAGTCGTTGACGACCTCGTCGACAGCATCGTGGTCCGGGCCACGCTCATGGTTTACCCTGTATTACCGAGGTCTCCCACACCACCTAGCATCTACTAGCGTTATAGCCAAGGCCGCGTGGCGGCCGCACTGCATCGCCTTCGGCGCGTTGCCCCAGAAAACCCAAGGAGACCAGCATGAGCATTCGATTGAACGTGAACGGCAAGGCAGTGGACGTGCAGGCCGAGGCCGACACACCGCTGTTGTGGGTAATCCGTGATGACATCGGCCTGACCGGCACCAAGTTCGGCTGCGGCGCCGCGCTGTGCGGTGCCTGCACCGTGCACCTCGACGGCGTGCCGATCCGTTCCTGCCAGACACCCTTGTCGGCAGCGGCCGGGAAAGAGATCACGACCATCGAATCCGTTTCGTCGACTGCTGTGGGCCGCAAGATCCAGGCAGCCTGGATTGCGCACGATGTGCCGCAGTGCGGCTACTGCCAGTCCGGCCAGATCATGAGTGCCGTCGCGCTGTTGAAAGAGAAACCGCAGCCGACAGACGTCGACATCGACCAAGCCATGTCCGGCAACCTCTGCCGCTGTGGAACCTACCCGCGCATCCGCGCCGCGATCCACACTGCCGCCGGCACGAAGGGAGCCTGATCATGAACACCGTTGCGTCCAATCATTCGCGTCGCCAGTTCCTCAAGACCACCGTCATCGCTACCGGCGGGCTGCTCGGTAGCGGCCTCATCGTCGGCTGCGCCGTGATGCCGGGCTCGGGCGCCAAGGCGGCGATGCTGCCCAGCGCCACCGCGCCGGGTGTGATGCCCAATGCATGGGTCAAGATCGGCGCCGACAACACCGTCTCGATCATCTGCGCGCGCTCGGAGATGGGGCAGGGCGTGTTCACTTCGCTGCCGATGCTCGTCGCCGAAGAGCTCGAGGTGTCGATGGACAAGATCCGCGTCGAGATGGCGCCGGCCCGCGAGCCCTACATCAACACCATGCTCGGCGGCCAGCTCACCGGCGGTTCCACCTCGGTGCCCGAGGCCTTCGAGCCGTTGCGCGCGGCGGGTGCCCAGGCCCGCATGATGCTGATCGCCGCTGCGGCTCAGGAGTGGAAGGTGGATGCGTCGGCTTGCCGTGCCGAGAACGCGATGGTCATCGGGCCGGCCGGGCAGACCGCCACTTACGGCTCTTTGGCCGAAGCCGCGTCGAAGCTCGAAGCGCCGAAAACGCCGAAGTTGAAAGACGCCAGCGCCTTCAAGATCATCGGCAAGCCGGTCAAGCGCCTGGACACACCGGCCAAGGTCGACGGCAGCGCCGAGTTCGGCATGGACGTGAAGCTGCCCGGCATGTTGTACGCAGCCCTCGCGCAGTGCCCGGTGATCGGCGGCAAGCCTACTGGCTTCGACGCGACGCGCGCGAAGGCGATGCCCGGGGTCAAGCATGTGGTGCAGATCAGCGACGGCGTGGCGGTGGTGGCCGACACCTACTGGCATGCGCGCAAGGCACTGGAAACGGTCAACGTGAAGTGGGACGAAGGCGCAGGCAAGTCGTTGAGTTCGGCGAGCATTGGCGCGGGCCTGAAGGCGGCGTCGGCCAAGCCGGGGGCGTTGATCAAGAAGGTGGGCGATGTAGACGCCGGCATGAAGGCTGCGGCACGCAAGATCCAGGCGACCTACGAACTGCCTTTCCTGTCCCATTCGCCGATGGAGCCGATGAACTTCACGGCCGACGTGCGCAAGGACTCCGTGTTGCTCTACGGCCCGACGCAATTCCAGCAACTGGCGGTCGGCACCGCAGCGGCCATCGCCGGCGTGAAGCCGGAACAGGTCACGATTCGCACCACCTTCCTGGGGGGCGGCTTCGGTCGGCGAATCGATGTCGACTTCATCGCACAGGTGGTCGAAATATCGAAAGCCGTTGGCGCGCCGGTCAAGCTGATCTGGTCGCGAGAGGACGACATGAAGCACGACTTCTATCGCCCGATCGCGCTGACCGAGATGTCCGCCGGCCTCGATGCGCAAGGCATGCCGACAGCGCTGAAGTTCCACTTGACCAGCCCGTCGGTCACCTCGCGTCTGTTCTCGGTGTTCGTGAAAGACGGCATCGATCCTTTCATGACCGAAGCATCGGTCGTGCCTTATGCCATTCCGAACCAACTCGCCGACGTCGTGATCCACGACACTGGCCTGCGGGTCGGCTACTGGCGTTCGGTGTCGCATGCGCTCAACGCGTTCGCGAACGAATCGTTCATCGATGAACTGGCCGCTGCGGCCGGGAAGGATCCGCTCGAGTACCGGCGCACCTTGCTGGCAAAAGAGCCGCGCCACCTGAATGTGCTGAATATCGCGGCGCAGAAATCGGGCTGGGGTACAGCGTTGCCAGCCGGCCGTTCGCGTGGTGTTGCCGTGATGGATGGCTACGGCACCTACCTCGCGCTGGTGTCAGAAATTTCGGTCACGGGTGGCGAAATCCAGGTGCACAAGGTCACCGTGGCCGCCGACCTGGGCACGATGGTGAACCCGAATATCGTCGAGCAGCAGATCGAAAGCAGTGTGATCTTCGGTTTGTCGGCTGCGCTGTTCGGCGAGATCACGCTAAAGAACGGCGTCGTCGAGCAGAACAACTTCAACGACTACCCGATCGTGCGCATGAACCAGTCGCCGGCGATCAACATCACGTTGGTACCAAGCGGCGGCAAACCGGGCGGCATCGGCGAGCCGGTGACGGCGATGATCGGGCCGGCCGTGGCGAATGCGGTCTTTGCAAGCACCGGCAAGCGGCTGCGCAAACTGCCGCTTCGAATGGCTTAAGCGCGCACCAGCGCCGCTGAACACCTCGCCATGGAAGATTTGTTGCGTCGAATTTTCCATCGGCAAGGTTGGGTCAAGGTGCTCGTCGTGCTGGGGCTGTCGACTTGCGCCGCGCTCGCACAGGCGCAGGACTACGAGCGCGAGGCGCGCTGGACCGAGCAGACGCTTGCGTCGCTGCTGGTCGGCGACGCGGTGCAACTCGAACAGAAAAACGGCCATCGTTTTCTGACGCTCTACACCCGGTCGGCCAACGAGCGCGGAGCGATCGTCATCGCCCACGGTCGCGGCTGGTCACCCGACTACGACCTGTATGGCGATCTTCGCACCCAGCTTGCGGAGGCTGGTTATTCGACCTTGTCGATCCAGATGCCGGTGCTGCCAAGCACCGCCAAGATCGGCGACTACCTGCCTGTATTTCCGGATGCCGACGAGCGCCTCGCTCTCGCCATCGGCTGGCTTCGCGCACACGGCGCGTCCAAGGTCGCCATCGTGTCGCACAGCCTGGGAGCGACCATGGCCAACCACTATCTGATCCACACGCCCGACCCTGGCGTGGATGCCTGGGCGTACCTGAGCATCATCAACGGCCTGGAAGACATGTACCGCATAAAGGTCCCGGTGCTCGACGTGTTCGGCAGCCAGGACTGGGACGTGACCCGTTTCGGCGCCGATGAGCGCAAGGCGCAGATCGCGCGAATCGCCGGTTCTGAACAGGTCATCGTCGCGGGTGGGCAACACTTCTACGAAGGCAAGCGCGAGGCGCTGACGACACTCATCGTCGTGTTCCTGGATCGCGTTCTCAAACGCGATTGAATTTGCGCAGTCGCTACGCGTGCAGGCGGCTGTGCCGGGGCACGCTGGCGAGCAGGAATTCCATCTGGTCGGTCAGAATGCGGCGCCCGCGCAGGATCATGCTTTCATGCAGGCTGGGCACGTAGGGCAGGTACAGCAGCGACACGTGCACCTCTTCCGGCAACCGGTTGCCCTTGTGGCCATTGCACGGGCGGCAGGCGGTGATGCAGTTCATCCAGGAATCAAACCCGCCGCGTGAGGTGGGAATAATGTGTTCGCGCGTCAGGTCATCGAAGTGGAAGTGCCTGCCGCAGTAGGCGCAGATGCTGCGATTTATATGTAAGTCCGATCCAACGTTGGTGACCACAGCTAGTGTCGTGAGTTAGAAGTTCGTTGAACTAATTTACCTACTTTGAGTCGATCGCGTACCGTGTGCACAAGACGAGGCGGCGATGCGTGGAAGACCCAAAGCGGAACTGGTGTTGACCGAAGAAGAGCACGAGCAGCTCA
>JANLUW010000424.1:0-3365 GCA_031363645.1 Rhizobacter sp.
CGAGCTGCGCAGTAGGGCCGAAGAGGTCGGCACCTTGGACCAAACGACCATCGCGATCCTTGTGAGCGAGCAGTGGGGCCAGCGAGGCTTCGATGGCGCCCCAGAGCATGCGCGAGGCCAGCACCGCCAGCGGGTGGCGCATGTCTATCATCGAGTCCAGCCGGGCTCGAAAAAAGTCGTCGATGGCCATCGATGCGCTCTCCAAAACTCCCAGGAACTGATATCGAGTGGAATCAATCCTGAGAGATCGCTCTATTGGCGTTCACCCCGCAGAGCGAGCGTTCACGCGGACTGGCGGAGATTTGCAGGGCCGACTAAAAAGCCTTTTTCTTGGTTTGAGCGGCGCCTCAAAGATCGAGTGTCGACAAAGGCAGTTCATGGTTTTGGCCGCCTTTGGATGCGACCTTGATGGCACCGACGCGGTTGCCCAGCGCGACGCTCCGTGCCAAAGGCCAGTCCCGTTCGATGCCGTAGAGCAGCGCTGCGCGGAACGCGTCTCCGCAGCCTGTCGGATCGACAACCGTTGTTGCCGCAACGCCGGGCACGCGCGTGCAAACGCCCTGTTGCCAAAGATCGCAGCCTTCGGCACCGAGCGTCACCACGATGCCGCGAAGGTGCGACTTCGACAACGATGCGAGTGTTTCGCCGGTACGCTCGCACAGCATTCGCGCCTCGTAGTCGTTGAGCGTCACCCAAGTTGCCTGCTGCACGAACGCCGTCAACTCCGCGCCATCGAACATCGGCAGGCCCTGGCCCGGATCGAAGACGAACGGGATCTGTGCTCGGGCGAGTTGTGCAGCGTGTTGCAGCATCGCTTCGCGCCCGTCCGGCGCGATGATGGCCACGCGGATGTCGGCGTCGAGCGGTACCGCGCTGAGGTGAGCCGACTGCATCGCGCCAGGGTGAAATGCCGTGATCTGGTTGTTGTCGGTGTCGGTGATGATGATCGCTTGTGCGGTGTGGCTCTCGGGCACGGTCAGCATCAACGCCGTACTGGCACCCCATGATTCGACACGGCGCAAATACTCCGATCCGTCGGCACCGATCGCCGCCATGATCAATGGCTGGCCGCCCAGCAGGCCGAACGAATAGCCGATGTTGCCGGCGCAGCCGCCGAACTCACGCCGCAGCGTCGGAACCAGGAACGAAACGTTCAGGATGTGCAGTTGCTCCGGCATGATCTGCTGCGCAAACCGTCCCGGGAAAGTCGCGATGGTGTCGAAAGCAAGCGATCCGCAAATCAGGGCCGACATAAAAACTCCAGGTTGAAAAAGAGAACGGTCAACGCGACTGCGTCATGGCCGGGGCATTTGGGTGGCGGCGTATCAGAGGTCTCAGGGGTAGAACACTTCGACCGTATAGCCGGTGACGGGCGCACCGGCAACCGCGAACAACAACTGCAGCGCAGACTCCGCGCCGGCTGCGACAGTCACCGCTGCGGCGCGAAAATCTTGCGGCGCCAGCATCCGGCGCGCCATCAGTTGCCCATTCGCATCGGTCAGGGTCAGGTCGACGGACGGCAGCGCAACCGCAGCGGCGCCACGGTTGCGCAACACCACCGAAAGTTTGAAGGCATCGAGCAGCGGTACCCGCGCGAGCGCGGTGCTTTCGACGGCCAGGTCGTCGATTCGGCGAGGCGCACCGATCGTGCACGACATGGCCGCACACAGCGCGCTCAGCGATGTGCTCGCGACGGGCCAACGCGCGCCGATCGAATCGCGAAAGTGATGCACCACTTGCCCCGCGAGTGCCACCAGTAGGACCGCACTTGCGAGGCCGGAAAAAACGCGCATCGCCGGGCTGCGCAAGCGCGCACGCTTGTGGGCATGCTCGACGAACGCCGGTGGGTTGGGCGAATCGACAGGCTCGCCTTGCGGCTCGACTGCCCATGGTGTCTCGGTCGCCGTCGACACGGCGTACGCGGTGTCGTCATTGAGCATGTCGGGATCGAACTGCGCATCGGGAAAGTCGCGTCGGTCGCGCTCGTTGATGCGAGTGGCCGGTGTCGAGTCTTGGGCCGATTCGCGCGAGCCCATCAGCTGCGCGTCGATCTTGTCGCCGAGCGAATGGCCGTTGTGATCCGGCACGGACTCGTTGGTGGTGGCGGTCCGAGGTGCCGAAGTATCGGATGCGGCCACAGGAGTTTCGGCGCGATCGGGCACGCCGGCAGGCCACACCGGTGGCGTGTCCCGCTCCAGATCGAACAGCCCCTCGAGCGCGTTGAACACGTCGTTGCATCGACCGCAGCGGACCCAGCCTTCGGACACCTTCAACTGGTCCTGCACGACACGGAAAACCGTGCCGCAGGCGGTGCACCGGGTGGCCAAGCTCATCGCGGGGACGTCTGTCGCGGGTCAGGCGGCACGACGCGCCGTCATCAGGATCCAGCCGTCCTCGGCATCGGCGATTTGCAATGCGAGCCATGGCGCGTAGGCCGCCTTCAACTCGTCGGCCTGTCGCTCGAGAATGCCGGCGAGAACGATGTCGCCGTCGTTCTCCACACAAGCGCACAACAGCGGCGCGAGCAGCCTCAGCGGCGTGGCCAGGATGTTGGCAAGGACCAGCGCGTACTCGCCGTTCGAGGCTTCGGGCAAGCCGCAGTTCAGGTGCACACCATTCGCCAGTGCATTCGCGCGGGTCGATTCGACGGCTGCCGGGTCGATGTCGACCGCGTCGATGCCTGTTGCGCCGTGGAGCGCTGCGCCGATCGCCAGGATGCCCGAGCCGCAGCCATAGTCGAGCACGCGTTGCCAGCGCGAGGTGCGGCTCGCTGGCTGTTGCGCGGTCCAGCGAAGGCACATGCGCGTGGTCGGGTGCGTGCCGGTGCCGAAGGCCAGGCCCGGGTCGAGCCGGATCACGCGGGCGGCACCTGCCGGTGGCTCGTGCCAGCTCGGCACGATCCAGAAATCGGGCGTGATCGACACCGGCGCGAACTGCGATTGCGTCAGCCGCACCCAGTCTTGTTCGGGCACCGGCCGAATCGCCTGCACGTGCACGCCCTGCGTCCAATTCTGCGCCAGCAACAGCGTTGCCGCGCTGGTGGCTGCGGTGTCGTCGGCGAACAGCGCGCGAACCACCGACCGTTGCCAGCCCGCAATCGGCGCCGGCATGCCGGGCTCGCCGAACAGCGCTTGCTCGGCTGCCGTGCCGACGTCGGCATCTTCGACCGAAACCGACAACGCATCGAGCTCGTCGATCAGCGCATCGCTGACGTTCTCGACGCTGTTTTCGGGCGCGAGCAAGAGCAACTCGAACATGGTTAGCGTTTGTGCTGGCCGAGCCAGCCTTCGAGGTAGTGGATGCTGGTGCCGCCCTCGATGAATTTCGCGTCGACCATCAACTCGCGGTGCAACGGAATGTTGGTC
>JANLUW010000425.1:0-5581 GCA_031363645.1 Rhizobacter sp.
TTCGGGCTCGGTGGGCTCACGCTGTTTCCGATGAGCGTGGGCGCGCAAGTCGTCCTGCTCGAAAAGGCCTCGCCACCCGACCTGCTCGACGCGATCGGCACGTTCGGTGCGACCGTGCTGTTCGCCGCGCCCACCTCGTACCGCGCGATGGCCGCGGCGGTACGCGAACGCAAGCTCTCGGTGCCGCTCGGTGGCTCGCTGCGCAAGTGCGTGGCCGCAGGCGAGGCGCTGCCCGCCGCCACGCGCTAACTGTGGCGCGAAGCGACCGGCATAGAGATCATCGACGGCATTGGCGCGACCGAGATGCTGCACATCTTCATCTCGTCCGACGAGGCCCACGCGCGCCCCGGCACGACCGGTACGGTAGTCTCCGGCTACCGCGCCTGCGTGATGGACGCGCATGGCGTTGAGGCGCCTCGCGGCACGGTCAGGCGCCTGGCGGTCAAGGGCCCGACCGGCTTCCGCTACCTCGACGATGCGCGCCAGGCGAGTTACGTCAGTGACGGCTGGAACTTTACCGGTGACGCCTATGTGCACGACGCCGACGGCTACTTTCACCACCAGTCGCGCACCGACGACATGATCGTCTCGGCGGGCTACAACATTGCCGCACCCGAGGTCGAAGAGGTGTTGCTGACGCACCCGTCTGTCGCCGAATGCGCGGTGATCGGCGTGTCCGATGCCGAGCGCGGCCAGATCGTCAAAGCCTTCGTGGTGTTGCGCGATTCGCAGGCAGCCGGTGATGCGACCGTGCGCGCGCTGCAAGACTTCGTGAAGGCGACGGTCGCGCCCTTTAAATACCCGCGCGCGATCGAGTTTCGAGCGGCGTTGCCGCGCACCCAGACCGGCAAGCTGCAGCGCTTCAAGCTGCGCGAGAATTTGCAAGCACAATCCAGCCCTCTCATGCCACCCGCGCCTCGCTTGCGATCCATGTCCGATACCACCCCGCTGCCCACGCCGAACGCCGCAACAGATGCCGCAACAGATGCCGCAATAGAGGCCGCAATAGAGGCCGCGCCGGTCGCCGCGCCGATGAACCCAGCCGAATGTGCGCAGCAGCTCAAGCAACTTTTCCCCGCGCTGTTCGGTGGTGCCGTCAAGCCGCTGAAGTTGCGCATCCAGGTCGACATACAAGAGCGCGCGCCGGGCACGTTCAGCAAGCAGGCGCTGTCGGCGTTTTTTCGTCGGCACACCGGCAGCACCTCGTACCTGATCGCGGTGACCAAGGCGCCGAATCGGTTCGACCTTGACGGTCAACCCGCGGGCGAGGTCACCGACGAGCACCGCAAGGTCGCGCAGGACGAACTCGCGCGGCGCCGCAACGGCCAAGAGGAACGCCGCCAGCTGGATGAACAGCAGCGCCGCAACCGCGCCGGCCTTTTGCACGACTTTCAAACCACCACGCTGACCAAGCCCAACTTTTGCGCGCTCAAAGGCGTGCCGGTCGACGAGCTCGACGGCCTGCTCGACATCGCGCGCGTAGAGGCCGACGAACGTGCCCGCCAAGCCCCGTCGCCGCGCCACGCGCCGGCTTTCGATCGCCCGCGTCGACCGGAGGGCGACCGCTCGCGCCCAGCCGACGGCGCCCGCTCAGGCCGCGGCGGCAGAGGCCGCGGCTGAAGCCGAACGCCGCGCGCGCAGGCGGCTGAACGTCAGCCCCACGGCGAGCACCCCGGTGGCGCCGAAGGCTATCACCGCACCCGTGCTCCAACGCGCCACCATCACACCCGCGCTCGCCACGCCCGCCGCCTGACCGAGGAAGAAGCACGACGCGAACGCCGAGACCGCCGCGCCGCGGCGCTCGGGCGCCATCTGCGTCGCGTTGATCTGCAACGTGTTGTGCAGCATGTAAAAACCTAGCCCGGCGACGAAGCAACCGGGCATCGTCCACCACCAAGTCGGCGCCAGGCCGATCGCGAGCAGTGCGGCGGCCAGCAGCGCGCCGCCTGCGCTTGTCAACCCGACCTCGCCAAGGCGTCGCACCAGCAGCGTAGAGGCGAGCGCGAACAACAACCCGCCGAAACCGAACAGCATCACCGTCGACCCGGCGGTCGCAAGCGAGAGGCCGAAGGTCTGGTGCAAGTGCGTCGCGATGAACGCAAACGCGCCGTACAAAAAGACGCCTTCGAGGAACACCGTGACCAGCACCACGCGCGCCCACGGCCTCGCCAGCACCTGCGCGAATTCGCCCGCCATGCGGCGCAGCGCCGGCCCCTCAGCGCGGTGCTGTGCACGGGCGCGTGCGGGCAGGCGGCGGTTCAGCACGAACAGCGTCAAGCTGATCGCGACGAAGCCCGCGCCGATGCCGAAAAACGGCATGCGCCAGCTGGCTTGATCGGCAGCGAAGCCGCCGATGAACACCCCCGCCGACAAACCCAGAATCTGCCCGATCAGGAAGCGCGCCAGCACGGGTTGGCGGCCTTCGTAGGGCACGACATCGCCGATCCACGCCATCGAGAGCGGGATGATCGCCGCGGCCGTAGCACCCGCCAGCAAGCGCGCCGCCACGAGCTGCGTGAACCCTTGCGCCAGCCCGCACAACGAGGCCGTGGCTGCACACGCCGCGCAAGCCCACGCGATCACGCGGTACTTGCCGAAGCGGTCACCGAGCGGGCCGAACAACAGTTGCGACAGGCCGTAGGCGATCGAGAACGACGTGATGACGGCTGCTGCGCTGCCCAGCGAAATCGCGAATTCGCGCGCGAACAGTGGCAGCAGCGGGTCGGTCAAACGCAGCGAGATGCCGCTGGCAAATGCAGCGAGGGCGAGGGCGAGGACGGCCGCGCCGGGGATGCGGTCGGGTGAATTCGCAGTGGGCGTCATGCCGGCGATTGTGGCCGGAGGGAGGTCGATTCGGCCTGCGGTGCGGCAGCGTCGCGCGACGCATTGTCGTGGTGTTCATCGGCCGGCTGCGAGGAGGCGATCGCACGCTCCGTTTCCGCCAGATCGTCGGCGAGGCGGTCGATGCGCGCACCATGCCAAGGCCGTTCGCGGTAGGCGACCGCGAGCTCTTGTCTTAACCGGGAGTACCGGCCCATCAATTGATCGAGGCCCATCCGCACCCTCCTATGTTGCAGTGCAATATACAGACTGTAGGGGCGATCGTGTGTAAGACGATCTCACGTCTGTATCCCCAGGAACGGGGGAGCGAGCGGCACGATTTCACGGTGACGCGGCGGGCGTTGCGCGCCACCTAAAATCGCCACTCCTGCCGGCCGTGCTTGGCCGCAGGCAACCCACCATTCAGGAGTGAACAAATGAAGAAGCTGATTTTGGCGCTGGCCGTCGTTCTTGCTGCCGCGGGCACTGCGCAAGCCCAAACCGGAACCGCGGTGAAGGAGTCCGGCAAGGCCATCGCCGAGAAAGCGAAGGAAGGCAAGGAGTCGGTGCAGGGCGCAGCCACCAGCGACCCGAAGAAGAAGTCAGCGCATAAGGCCAAGGCCAAAGCGCACAAGGCCAATTCGATGGCGCACGACGAAAAGGCCAAGGCGGCTGGCGACAAGATCGGCAAGTAGCCGCCGCTGTTTCCATCTGCTGTTTCTTCGGCTGTTCCGTCTGCAGTTTCGGCTGCGTTCGGACGGCCGATCAAAGCCTTTCGGCAGCAGGCGGTTTGCCTGCGGTACGCGCTGCGCGGCGCGCGCGCCGTTCGCCTTCGAGCGCCTGCCCGGTCGCCCACCACTGCGCGTATTCGTCCGGCGTTTCCAGCGTGAGGCGGCCCCACGCGCCGGTGCGAAAGTCGTTGATCACGATCTCGGCGGCCTTTTGCAGGTTGACCTTCCCGCCCGCCAACAGGCCGCCGCGCTTGCGGCCGATGTCGGCGAGCAAAGCCTCGACCGAGATGGCCGAAAAGTCTTCGAGCTTGTAGCGCGCGCGCAGCCGATCGGCATAGCGCTCGCGAACGATCGCGAGCAGGGCAAGCGCGACCTCTTCTTCGTCATAGGCATTGCGCCCGATGCCACCGCTGGCCGCGAGGTGGTAGCCGCTTTGCTCGACGACGATGCGCGGCCACAGCATGCCGGGCGTGTCGAACAGGTGGAAGTCGCTCGCCACCATGATCTTTTGCTCGACCTTGGTGATGCCCGGCTCGTCACCGGTCTTGGCTGCGCGCTGGCCGATCAGCGAATTGATCAAAGTCGATTTGCCGACGTTCGGTATGCCGCAAATCAGCACCCGCACCGGCTTGACCATGCCGCCACGCAACGGTGCGAGGGTGCGGCAGGCGGCGATCAGCTGCCGGGCTGGCGCAATGGCGCTGGCGTCGAGCGCCAGTGCGTGGGTGCCGGGCTGCGATTGGTAATGGGCCAGCCACAGTGCGGTGAGCTCGGGGTCGGCGAGGTCTTGCTTGTTCAAGACCTTGAGTGCCGGCTTGGCGTGCGTCAACTCGGCCAGCAATGGGTTCGCGCTCGAGCCGGGCAGCCGCCCATCGAGCAATTCGATCACCACATCGATCTCGGGCAATCGCTCGGCGATCGCCTTCTTCGTCGAGTGCATGTGACCGGGGAACCACTGGATGGGCATGTGTCGAGGCTTTCTGTCGGGAATATCGATCAGCTGGGTAACTCGACCATGCGCGGAAAACCCTTGCCGGTGTGGTCGAAGAAATGGCAGTGTGTCGCACGCAGGCGCAGTGCGATGCGTTCGCCGGCCTTGCTCCTGGACGTGCCGTCGACGCGCAGCGTGATCAGCGGCGCATCGGGTTGCACGGCGAGGTACAGCAGCGAGGCGTCACCGAGGCGCTCTACGTGTGCCACGGTCACGTGAAGCGGCGAACCCGTTTCCGCTTCGCCTTCGACCAAGTGCTCCGGTCGAAAGCCGAGCGACACCTCGGCACCGTCCGCGACCGAGCGCGCGTCGACGGCGACCCGCACTTCGGCGCCGCGCACCTCGACCACCGCGTGGTCAGCCTCGGCGCGCAACAGCCGACCAGGCAGGATGTTCATCTTCGGCGAGCCGATGAACTCGGCGGTGAAGCGGTTCTGCGGACGGTGGTACACCGCCATTGGCGTGCCGCACTGGGCGACGCTGCCTTCTTCCTGTACGCCTGCGCCGGCGCGCAGCAACACGATCTTGTCGGCCAGCGTCATGGCCTCGACCTGGTCGTGGGTCACGTAGATCATGCTGGCGTGCCCGATGTCGTGGTGCAGCTTCGCGATCTCGAGCCGGGTCTGCACGCGCAGCGTCGCGTCGAGGTTGGATAGTGGCTCGTCGAACACCAACACGTCGGGCTCCTTGACGATCGCCCAACGGCCAGCTCGAAGAAGTTGCTGGCGCCGATCAACGCCGAGGGGCAGGCAACCGCGTGCGACTCGCCGAGGCGCCGGTTCAACCAGTACGCGAGGCCGGAGACGAACAACACCTGGATCAGGATCGGCACGGCCAGCATCGCGATCACCAGCGGCTGGCCGAGGATGGCCTTGCCCTGAAACGCGAACAGCAGCACCAGCGTTGCAAGGAGCGCGGTGATCGACCAAGGCCCGATCTTCGCGAGCGCGGCGTCGAACGCCGCCTGCCCGCGGCCGAGCAGCACCTTGCGCCACAGCTGCGCGATCACGACCGGGATCACGATGTACAGCACCACCGA
>JANLUW010000447.1:0-3527 GCA_031363645.1 Rhizobacter sp.
GCCGCCATTCTTGTATGAGTCGCCGGGCCAGGTGTCGCCGCCCGGCTCGTTCGGCGCGGCCGTCGTGTAGGTGCGCCAAGCCTCCTTGCCGGTGACGGCATCGTAGGCCGCGACGAAGCCGCGCACGCCGGTCTCGCCGCCGGAGGAGCCGACCATGATCTTGCCTTTGGCCGCCAGCGGCGCGAGCGTGATGTACTGCAGGGCCTTTGAATTTCCGACGGCGACGTCCCAGGCCACCTTGCCAGTCTTCGCGTCGAGTGCGACGAGGTGGGCGTCGACCGTGGCCATGTAGACCTTGTCGCCGTACAGCGCCACGCCACGGTTGGTCGGGTGCAGCTGCATCAGATCGGCGGGCAGCTCTTTCTTCCAGCGCCACAGTTCGATGCCGCTCGAAGCGTCGAGCGCGATCACCTGCGCGCCGGGTGTCGTGACGTACATGTAGCCGTTGTTGACGATCGGGGGCGACTGGTGTCCGTCGGTCTGGCCGGTGGCCATCGACCAGGCGAGCTTGAGCTTGCCGACATTGCCGGCGTTGATCTTTTCGAGTGGGCTGTAGCCCCAGCCGCCGTAGTTGCCGCGGTACTGCAGCCAGTTGCCCGGCTCGGGGTTGGCCAGCCGGGCGTCGGTGACCGGCACATACGGGCCGAGGTCAATTTCGGCATGCGCGGCGAGTGCGCAGGCGGCCAGCGCAGCGGCGGCGAGGGTGTGCATCGGTGAAAACATCGGTGAAGTCATGAGTGGTCTCCTTGTCGTTGGGTTTCGATGTTCAGCTCGGGATTCCGCCCGGCGTTGCGGTGAAGGCGCCGGCGATGACGAGTTCGTCACCTTCGAGCGCGAGCGGGAGGGCAGGCAGCGCGCGAGATGCCGGCCCGGCCGTGACGGCGCCGCCGTCGAGCAGCGCGAATTTCGACGAATGGCAGTAGCAGACCAGCGCCTTTTCTTTGGAGAGCCACGTCTTCACGTCGCAGGCCTGGTGCGTGCAGACCGCCGAGTAGGCGAGCACGCCACCCGCGGCGCGTGCGCGCGTTTCGGCCGACATGTCGGCTTCGGGCAGGCGGATCAGCACGACCTTGTTCAGGCGCGAGTCGTTGCGCGGCGCATTGCGCTTGACTTCGAAGGGGAACGCAAGCATCGGCTTGCCGGGCTTGAGGTCGGCGACCCGCAGCGGCGCTGGCGCGCCCTCGGCGTCTTCCTCGACGAGGCGGTCGCCCGCCCAGGACTCCGCTGCAGGCCAGGCGGCGAACGCGAACGGTGCGATCAAGCCGGCAGCGCCAATGCGGATGACGCGGCGACGGGGCGCGTTCAACTGTGCTGCGGCCGAGCAGTCGCACGGAGAGGCGGAAGTGTCGGAACAGCGCATGCAGAACCCTCGAGCAGTTGGATTTAATGTACTCCGAATTCAGAGTTCGATTATTCGGGAAATCCCGGAACTCTGAATTCAAACGTAACAACCGGTGGCTTGTCGAGCTGCTGCACGCGGCGACCGGTCTCAGCGTGTGGGCGAGGGGCTGCGAAATGGCATCGGCGCCGGCGCGTCGATCCACTTCACTGCCAGCGTGAAGCTGCCAAACGCGCAGACGGTGCTGACGAGCACGGCGCGGGTCAGGCGCCCTGCGTCGGCGCCAAACCGCTCCGCCAGGATCGGCACATTGCTGGCACTCGGCAGCGCGGCCACGAGCACCAGGATCGCGGCGGCAAAAGGGTCCAGCGGCAGGCCCGCCGCGATGGCGAGGCGGCCCGCCGCGAGTACCAGCAGCGGGTGCAGCAACAGCTTGAGGGCCGCGAGGCCGAGCGCGCCCGAGGGCCCACCTGCCGGTGAGGGCGGTGATGCGATCTGGCCGCGCGCCAGCATCGCGCCGAGCGCGAACAGCGCCACCGGCGAGGCGGCGTCGGCCAGCATGTCGACCGCCCGCATCATTGGTGCCGGCGGCAGCAGCTGGGCTGCCGATGCCAGCGTGCCGAGCGCGATCGACCAGGGCAACGGATTGGCGACCATGCCGCGCAGGGCGCGCCGCGCGGCCGCGCCAGCGGGGTTGCCGCTGCCACGCAGCCCGGGTGCGGCGTGCGATCCGAGTTGCGACAGGGCGATGCACAGCGAACTGGTCACGACCATGTCGAGCGCCAAGGCCACGATGGCCGGTGCCGCCGCGGCCGGCCCGAACAGCGCGATAAGGAGCGGCACGCCCATGAAACCGCTGTTCGGGAAGGCGGCGACCAGCGCGCCGAACGCGGCGTCGCGCCAGAGCAGCCCCTGGCGTCTCGCAATGCCGGCTGCCAGTGCGACCATGCCGAGTGCGCCGACGAGATAGACCGTCACGACCGATGCGTCCAGCAACTGCGCGATCGGCGTGGTGGCGCTGAAGCGAAACAGCATGCAGGGCAGCGCGAAGAACAGCACGAAGCCGTTCAGGCCCGGAATCGATTCCAGCCCGAGCAGGCGCCCACGCACGACCACCCAGCCGAGCAGCACGATCGCGAAGAACGGGGTGGTGATCGCGAGGATGTGCTGCACGGCGGCGGCGTCAGGCGGATTGCAGCGCCTGCCGCCAGCCGGCCTCGGCCATGCGACGTGTCCGCGCGCCGGTCGCGTGCGAGTCGCCCGCCACGGCGTTGCCTTGGAGCGAGCGCGCAAGAATGCCCTGCAGGATGGCAGCCATGCGGAACATGTTGAATGCCATCAGGTAGTCCATCACCTCGGGCGACGCGGCCCTGCCTGCTGTGGCGCTGGCGGCGAGATAGCGCGCGAGGTGTTCGGCTTCGCCCGGCAGGCCGAGCGCCGCCAGGTCGTGACCCTTCAGACCGCGGAACTCGTCGGGCGCGACCCGCCAGGCCATCAGGTGGTACGCGAGGTCGGCCAGCGGATGACCGAGCGTGGACAGCTCCCAGTCGATCACCGCCAACACGCACGGCTCGGTCGGGTGGTAGATGAGGTTGTCGATGCGGTAGTCGCCGTGGACCAGCGTGCCGGGCTCGTTGTCCAGGCCGGGCGGCAGATGCGCCGGCAGCCATTCGACGAGCCTTTCCATCGGCTCTAGCACCTCGGTCTGGCTGGCGCGGTATTGACGCGTCCAGCGGTCGATCTGGCGCGAGAGGTAGCGCTGTGGGCGGCCGTACTCAGCGAGCCCGACGGCGGCCACGTCGACGCTGTGGATCGCCGCCAGCGTGCGCGCGAGCGCGAGATAGACCGCGTCGCGCTCACCGGCGCCCAGGCCGGGCAGCGACGGGTCGGCGAAGACGCGGCCCTCGACGTGTTCCATCACGATGAAGGTCGAGCCGATGACTCCCGCGTCCTCACACAGCGCGTGCATGCGCGGCACCGGGACATCGGTGGCGGCCAGCGCCGCCATCACCCGGTATTCACGGTCCACCGCGTGCGCCGAAGCGAGCAGCACGCCGGGCGGTTTGCGGCGCAGCACCCAGCGGTGATCGCCGGCCTCGACGGCAAATGTCGGGTTGGATTGCCCGCCGGCCAGCGGCTGCACCCGCACACTGCCGCGGAAGTCCGACACATGGGCGCGCAGCCAGTC
>JANLUW010000451.1:0-7144 GCA_031363645.1 Rhizobacter sp.
CCCAATGCAGCAACCCAGCGCCACGACTTCGCGCCCACGACCGTGTCGCCAGTCCACCATTGGTACCCGTAGGTCCAGCCGTTTCCCGCTTCGAGCCGGCTCTCGATGCTGTCTCGCACCCACGCTCGGGGCACGATCTGACGGCCCTCCCAGCGCCCTTCGCGTAGCACCAAACCGCCGATCTTGATCAGATCGCTCGGTCGCAAACGCAATCCGGCGTGCGCGAAAGCGCGCCCGTCGCGTCCGCGTTGCCACTCCAGAACGTCGATGCCCAACGGCCCGAAAAGAACCTGGCGAGCGTAGCTTTCCAGGTCCATGCCCGTGACACGCTCGATCACGCGCCCCAGCAGTACGGTATTTCCGCTGACGTAGTGAAAGTGCTTGCCGGGTGGCTCTGCGATGGAGCGGGCCAACACGTAGCGCGCTTGATCGCTCGAGAATTCCATGCGTGTCTGGTGACCAAAGACGCCCAGTTCTTCCCACTCCAGGCCCGAGGACATGGTGAGCAGATGTCGCAACGTGATGGCCTCCCACCCCGGTGCCATTCGCGACGGCCGGTCGCTCGTGGGAAGGTAGGTCAACACCGGCGCGTCGACCGAATCGATCCTGCCTTCGCCGATGGCAATGCCGATCAGCAAGCTCACGACGCTCTTGCTGATGGACCGCATGTCGTGCAATGTCTGCTGGCCGAAGGCCGTGTCATGCCCGAACAGATGACCCATCACCTTGTCGCGACCGAAGAAGTAACGCTCGGCGAGCAGCCGGCCCCGATACGCGACCACGACGCCTTGAAGCTTGGTCTCGGCCCGGTCGGGCGGATCGATGTCGGCGCACAGTGCAGCAGCCAGCGCCTGCTTTTCATCTCCCGGTTTCGGTGGTTCGTCGCATGGCGCTTGTGCGAAGGCACAGCTCGCAGCGAACCACAAAGTCATGGCGAGCAAGGAGGGCGAGATCATCGTGAAACTCCAGACCGGGGCACCCTGCCCCGCGATGCGATGCTGGGCGCGCAGCCCCACGCCGTCTGGCCGAACTTTGCAGCGCGCCCGCGTCGGTTCGCCGATTTCAAGAATCAGCCAGCGCGCGGCGTCGAAACTCGCTAGGCGTGAAGCCGCTGGTCGCCTTGAACGCGCGATTGAACGGGCCGATCGACGCGAAGCCAGCGGCCATCGCGATCTCGAGCACGCCCTCGCCCTTGCGCGCCGGGTCGGCAAGCGCCGCGCGGGCCTCCGCCAAGCGCAGCCCGTTGACGTACGCGTTGAAGTTGCGATGCCCGAGCCGCAGGTTGATAAAGCGGCGCAGACGGTACTCCGGCAGCGCCAGCTTGATCGCGAGCAGGCCGAGCGTGAGGTCGTCGACGCGGTAGGCACGCTCGTGGTTCATCAGGTTCTCGAGCGCGCGGGCGATGCGTTCGTCGAGCGCATCGGGCTCGAGAGCCGTCGGCTGGGTCGCGCGCAGCGTCGACGGTGTGATCGTTTTGGGCGCCTTGCCCAAAGGCGCCGCGGCTGGGAGCAGGTCGTCGTCGGACGCCCTCAGCACGCTCACTGCTGCGATGAGCGTGATCAGCAGCAACGCCCCGACATCGAAGCGCGCCGCGTCGGCCGACAGCACGCCGGTTCGTGACGCCAGGCGCAGCGCGACCATCACCAGCGCATAGGCCGAACCTGCGACGACGATAAACGCGCGAAGGCGCCGCCGACGCTCGATCAGGTCGGCGCGCCATTGCGACGCGGCCGCAACGATGACCAGCATCGCGAACACCGCGGGAACCCAGCGAAGCACCAGCCTGAGCACCACGGTCGGCGCTGTCCACGGCCCGAACGCCGCCATCGAGAGACAAAAACCTGCGCCCACGGCAACGGCTGCCAACCACACGCCGATCGCCTGCGCATTGAGCGAAAAGTCGTCATCGAACAACGATCGCGCGAACAACCAAAACAGCACCGAATTGCCGACCGACAGGCCGACCAGCGGCGCCTGCCAGGCAATCGGCCAACCCTGCTCGACCCAGGGCAAGGTCGCGAAACTCTGCACTGCCAAACCGGCCATCAACGCGACGCCGACGCGGCGCGCCGGGTGGCTGCTGCGTTTGCCGTCATGGCGCGCGAGCGCCGCGCCGAGCAGCAGCACGGTCGTCGCGAGCGCACCGCGCAGCGCCGCATCGACGAGCGGCAACGCCTCGGTCATCGCTCGCGGTCGTAAGGGTCGTCGAACCCGAGCCCGCACATCAACACGGTCTCTCGCGCCTCCATCGTGCGGGCGTCGGCGTCGGCCTCATGGTCGAAACCTTGCGCATGCAACGTGCCGTGCACCAGCATGTGGGCGTAATGCGCTTCGAGCGGGATGCCGAGCTCGCGCGACTCGCGTTGCAGCACCGGTGCGCACAGCACAAGATCGGCGCTGACGATCGGCTCGTGGGCGTAGTGGAAGGTCAGCACGTTAGTCGCGTAATCTTTCGCGCGGTAGTCGCGGTTCAGCGCCTGGCCTTCTTCTGCCCCGACGATGCGCACCGTGATCTCGCCCGGCACTTGGAGTGCCGCGCGAATCCAGCGGGCGACCTTGTGCCGCGGCAGCAGCGCCCGATCGGTCGGGTCGGCGAATTGCAGCGACAAGGTCAGCGCGGGACGTGCGGCCACGGGGTCAGGCGTTGTCGAGGCGCGCCGCGTCGTAGGCCTCGACGATGCGCGCGACCAGCGGGTGCCGCACCACGTCGGACGACGTGAAGTAGGTCGTCGCGATGCCGCGCACGCGCTTGAGCACGCGCTCGGCATCGACCAGCCCGCTCTCGGTGCCGCGCGGCAGATCGATCTGGCTCACGTCGCCGTTGATGACCACCCTGGTGCCGAAGCCGATGCGCGTGAGGAACATCTTCATCTGCTCGGCCGTGCTGTTCTGCGCTTCGTCGAGGATCACGAAGGCGTGGTTCAGCGTGCGCCCGCGCATGAAGGCGAGCGGCGCGATTTCGAGCGTGCCTTTCTCGAGCGCACGCGCGACCTTGTCGGCGCCCATCAGGTCGTGCAGTGCGTCGTAAAGCGGGCGCAGGTACGGGTCGACCTTTTGCGCCAGATCGCCCGGCAAGAACCCCAGCCGCTCGCCGGCCTCGACCGCCGGGCGCGTCAGTATGATGCGCTGCACCGCACTGCGCTCGAGCGCATCGACCGCGCACGCGACCGCGAGAAAAGTCTTGCCGGTGCCGGCCGGGCCGATGCCAAAAGTGATGTCGTGCGCGAGGATGTTGCGCAGGTAGGTGAGCTGGTTCGGCGTGCGGCCGACGAGGTCGGTGCGGCGCGTGCGCAGGGTGAGCGCATCGCCGCCGTTGCCGCTGTTGCCAGCCCCCGCTTCGGTCGGCATGCCGGCAGCGCCGACCTGCACCAGCGCGAGTTGCAATTGCTCGGCGCCGATCGGCCGCTGCGATTGTTCGTAGAGCGCGAGCAGCAGGTTCATCGCGTGCTCGGCGCTCGCTTTCGGCCCCTCGATGCGGAAGAACTCGTTGCGCCGCGAGACGCTCACGTCGAGCAGGCGCTCGATGCTGCGCAGGTGCTCGTCGAGGCTGCCGCAGAGGTGGGCCAGGCGGGTGTTGTCGCGCGGTTCGAAGGAGTGGCGAAGGATCAAGGCAGGTGGCTTCGGATTCAGAGGCTGGATTGTCACCCGATCGGGCGTGCTGTTGTCGGCATTGGCGCCCGGTTCGCCGTGCGCTGGCCGGTTCAGCGCGGGGGGCGGTCCGTCACAATCCGCGTCGATGCCAAACCCCCTCGTCTTCCCGGCCGCGGCCCGCGCCTTGTTTTCGTCGGCCACCTTCCGTTGCGCACGCGGTTGCGTCCTGGCGTGGTTGCTGGCCTCGGGCCTGGTCCTGCCGTCGTTCGCCGCCGAAGCGCAGGTGGTGGTGGTCGACAAGGCGGTGTCGGTGCAATCGGTCGGCCAGCCCGGCGCGATCACGCAAATCGCGATACCGGTGAAGCTGCCCGACGACTGGGCCGTGACGCGGCCGCGCTTCGAGGGCAGCGTCTGGTACCGCACCGGCTTCGACCGGCCTGCGGGGGCCGACCCGCACGAGATGATGGCGCTCTACATCGAGCGCGTTTGCAGCAACGCCGAGGTCTATGTGAACGGCCAGCGCATCTTCAACGGCGGTCGCATGGGTGAGCCGGTGACGCGCAACTGCCACTACCCGCAGCTCGTCACGCTGCCGTCGATGCTGCTGCAGGAGCGCGGCAACACGCTCGACGTGCAGGTGTACGGCCATGCCCTGCCGCGCGTGGTTTCGCGCCAGCGTGCGGGCGGGCTCTCGGCGATCCGGATCGGCCCGCAGGCGGTGCTGCAAAGCGAGTACGACGACCGCCTGTTCTGGAACGTGACCGCGGTGCAGTTCGCCAACTTCACGCTCGTGGTGCTGGGCTGCGTGATGATCGGCATGGGCTGGATGAACCGGCGCGAGGCTTACCTCGGCTATTTCGGCTGGCTCTGCCTGCTATGGGGTTTGCTCTCGGCCCGCGTCTGGTGGCGCGACATGCCGTGGGACACCGGCGTGATGGAGTTCCTGTTCTGCACCGGCTTCGCGCCGCTGGTCGCACTCGCAGTGCAGTTTTTGCTGAGCTATGCCGGCTTGCGTTCGCGCTGGATCGAGAACGCGCTGGCCGCGCAGTGGGTGCTGCTGCCGGCCACACTGCTACTCGCCGGACCGGGGCGCCTGTTTTTGATGGCGAGCATCTGGTATGCGGTGATGGTGGCCGAAGTGATCGCAGCCGCCGGGCTGCACCTGACCGTGACGCGGCGCGCACAGCGCAAGGAGTTCTGGCCGATGGCGGGCTGGCTCGGCGCCGTTCTCGTCATGCTGGGCGCGCAACTGGCGAGCGGATTCGATTGGCTGCCCGAGCCCGAAATCCCGCTGCTGCATTTTGTGATGCCGCTGCTGTTCATCGGCATGGCGGTGCGGCTGTTGCAGGTTTTTTCGCACACGCTGCGCACCGCCGAAGACGGGCGCGAAAATTTGGAGGGCCGCGTGCAGGAAATCACCGCCGAGATCGAGCGCAACTACGCTCAGCTGGCGGAACTGCGCGTCGAGCAAGTCACCGAGAAAGAGCGCAAGCGCATCGCCGCCGACCTGCACGACGACCTCGGCGCGAAGCTGCTGACCATCGTGCACACCAGCGAATCGGAGCGCATCTCGACCCTCGCGCGTGAGGCGCTCGAAGAAATGCGGCTCTCGGTGCGCGGCCTCACCGGCCGCCCGATGCGCCTGGCCGATGCGCTGGCCGACTGGCGCGCCGAGACCGTGCTGCGCCTGGGCCAGGCCAACATCGAGGCCGACTGGCGCAGCCCGACCGAAGAGATCGAGCAACTGCTGCCGGCGCGCGGCTTCGTGCAGACCACACGCATCTTGCGCGAGGCCGTCAGCAACATCATCAAGCACAGCGGCGCGTCGCATTGCAAAGTGCGCTGCGCGATCAGCGAGCGCCAGTTCGGCCTCACGGTGCAAGACAACGGCAAAGGCATCCCGATGGAGCTCGACGGCAAGCTCGATCGGGGGCACGGCATGTCGAGCATGAAGAACCGCGCCAAGCAGATGCAGGGGCAGTGCCTGGTCGAGTCCGGCCCCGGTTATGGCACTGTGATAAGGCTCACGGTTCCGCTGTGAGCGCATGCCTCCGCAGTCAGCCCCCGCGCGGTACGATAAACGCGCTGTCCCTGGCCGGCGACCCTCGTACCCTGACGATCACCTTGGTACCACCATGACCAACATCCTGCTGCTCGAAGACCTGCCCGAAATCCGCTCGTGGCTGAAGGTGCTCGTGAAGGGCGTGTTCCCCGAAGCGCAGATCCACGAAGCCGCACGCGTGCACGACGCGCTCGGGCTCGTCACCGCCGTCAAGTTCAACCTCGCGCTGTGCGATCTGGGCCTGCCCGACGGTTCGGGCGTCGACGTGGTCGCTGCGCTGCGCGAAGCGCAGCCGGAATGCCAGTCGGTCGTGGTCACGATCCACGATGACGACGACCATTTGTTCCCGGCACTGCAGGCCGGCGCGTTCGGCTACTTGCTCAAGGAGCAGGCCCGTGAGTTGATCGCCGAGCAACTCAAGCGCATGAGCGCGGGCGAGCCACCGCTGAGCCCTTCGATTGCGCGCCGCGTGATCTCGCACTTCGCGGCGCAAACACGCCCGCAGGAGCGCCCACAAAACATGCCGCACGTGGCCCTCACCGACCGCGAGAACGAAGTGCTGTTGCGCGTGGCCAAGGGCTACACGCTGCCCGAGATCGGCGTGCAACTCAACCTCTCGCGCCACACGATCGCTGATTACGTGAAGCAGATCTACCGCAAGCTCAACGTGAGCTCGCGCGCCGAGGCTGCACTCGAAGCGCAGCGCTTGGGGCTGTTCCGTCGTGCCTGAAGGGCCGCTGATAATGCGCCGATGATCGGACGCATCACCGGCACGCTCGCGGAAAAATCGCCACCGCAACTGCTCATCGACGTGAACGGTGTCGGCTACGAAGTCGACGTGCCGATGAGCAGCTTCTACAACCTGCCCGGCCTCGGCGAACGCGTGACCTTGCTGACGCACTTCATCGTGCGCGAAGACGCGCAGGTGCTGTTCGGCTTTCTCACGCACGACGAGCGCGCGACCTTTCGGCTGCTCGTGAAGATCTCGGGCGTCGGCCCGCGCATGGCGCTGTCGATTCTTTCCGGTCTGAGCGTCAACGAACTCGCTCAGGCCGTGAGCCTGCAGGAAAGCGCTCGGCTCGTGAAAGTGCCGGGCATCGGCAAGAAGACGGCCGAACGCTTGTTGCTCGAACTCAAGGGCAAGCTCGGTGATTCACTGGCCGTGCCGACCAGCGTGAACAGCGCCACCCAAGGCGACATTCTGCAAGCGCTCGTGGCGCTGGGCTACAGCGACCGCGAGGCCAGCGCAGCGCTCAAGGCGCTGCCGGCCGACGTGGCGGTGAGCGACGGCATCAAGCTGGCGTTGCGCGCTCTGGCCAAATAACGGCTCAGTGTTTCATGCTGTGGTCGGCGCCGGGCGCTTCGACCTTCACGTTCACCGTCACCTCGCCGGCCTTCTCGAACTTCAGCTTCACCGGAAAACTGTCGCCCGCCTTCAGCGGCGACTTCAGACCGATGAACATGAGGTGAAAAGCCCAGGGCTTGAGCTCG
>JANLUW010000530.1:0-7228 GCA_031363645.1 Rhizobacter sp.
CCGAAGTGGACACCGGCTTCCAGCATTTCACGCATGGTGACAGTCATGGGGACTCCAAAGGTTAGTTCTAGAATCCGGCTTGAATCGTGATGCACTTTTCGCCGCGGACTCATCCCGACAACTGTGATCACGACACCTTTCAATGGCCGGTTCGCAATTTGCTCGGCGGCAGGGCACAACATTGTGCCTAGCCGAGCCGCTCAATTCTAGCATCTCCATGACCCCTGACCTGACCGGCTCGCGAGCGCACTCCAGTGCCTCTGCCCTACTCGATGCGTGCCTCGAATCCGCGCGATCCGAGGCAAATCGGTACACCTTCATCAGCACCTCGTTCGAGGCGGCGGCTGATGTCGCTCGCGCGATCGAAGCCCGGCAATTGGCAGGCGCGCCGGTTGCGACACTCGCCGGCCTGGCAATCAGCGTGAAAGACCTGTTCGACGTGCGTGGCGAAGTCACCGCAGCCGGCTCGACTGTGCTCGCGACGAACCCGCCAGCGGCCGCCGACTGCCCAGCCGTCGCGCGCTTGCGTCGCGCTGGCGCAGCACTGATAGGTCGCACAAACATGTCCGAGTTCGCCTTCTCCGGCGTCGGCATCAACCCGCATTTCGGCACGCCAGCCAACCCTGCGACCGCCTTGCTCGATGCCGAACCGCGCATTCCCGGCGGCTCGACCTCCGGCGGCGCCGTCTCGGTTGCGACCGGCGCCGCGTGGGCGGCGATCGGTTCCGATACCGGCGGCTCGATCCGCATCCCGGCCGCGCTGCAAGGGCTGGTCGGCTTCAAGAACACCGCGCGACTCACGCCCAGACAAGGCGCGATCCCGCTCTCGACCACGCTCGACACCGCTTGCGCGATCACGCGCTCGGTGCGCGATGCGGTGCTGCTGCACGAGGTGCTCGCCGACCGGTGCGTCACGCTGGCCGCCAAGCCGGTCGCTGCGCTGCGCTTCGCAGTGCCTGCGACCGTGATGCGCGACGCGCTCGACGAAACGGTCGCACGCGCTTTTGAACGTGCGATCACGTCGCTTCGCTCAGCTGGCGCGCGCATCGAAGAGATCGCCCTGCCCGCGCTCGCAAGTGTGCCGGCCAGCTTCTCGCCGTCCGAGGCCTGGGCCTGGCATCGCCACCTGCTCGCCGCGCGCGAGGCCGAGTACGACCCTCGCGTAGCGATGCGCATCCGCCTTGGCGCGGCCATGAGCGCGGCCGACTACATCGATCTGCTTCACGCACGCCGCGCATGGATCGCGAAGGTTGAAGCCGCAATGACCGGCTTCGACGCGATGCTGAGCCCGACCGTACCGATCATCGCGCCACCGATCGCACCGCTGATCGCTAGCGACGATGCCTTCTTCGCAACCAACGCGCTGCTGCTGCGCAACCCGTCCCTCGTCAACATGCTCGACGGCTGCGCGCTTTCGCTGCCCTGCCACGCGCCCGGCGAGATGCCAGTGGGTTTGATGGTTTGGAGCGGTGCACTTCGCGACGATGCCGTGCTCGACGCCTCGTTGGCGATCGAAGCCGCGCTGACGAAAGTCACCGCGTGAAGGTGGCCGTGATAGGCGCCGGCATCATCGGCATGACCACCGCCTATGAGCTCGTCGCCGACGGCCACGAGGTGACGGTGTTCGAGCGCCGCGGCAGCGTCGCGTCAGAGGCGAGCTTCGCGAATGCTGGCGTGATCTCGCCCGGCCACGCCGTGCCGTGGGCCGCGCCTGGTATGCCGAAGAAAGTGCTTCACCGGCTGCTGACCCGACATGCACCAATTCGCGTGCACGCGAGCTCGAGCCCCGGCGAGATCGCATGGATGTGGCGCTGGTGGCGCGCGTGCAATCTGCGCACGTTCGAGGCGAACCGTTTGCGCATGCAGCGCCTCGTGCACTTCAGCCGCGAGCGGTTGCACCGGCTGACGCGTGATCTGAAGATGGACTACGAACGCAGTGACGGCTGTCTTCTGCTGCTGCGCACGGCCAAAGAGCACGCGGCGGTGCAGCCGGGCCTCGCGTGGCTGGCCGAATCGAACACGCGAGTCGAGTGGCTCGACGCCGCGCGATGCCGCGTCGTCGAGCCCGGCCTCTCCGACGAAACACCGCTGCACGGCGGCGTTTACCTGCCCGCCGACGAGGTCGGCAATTGCCGCCAGTTCGCGACGCTGTTGCGCGGCGAGGCACAGCGGCTGGGCGTGCGCTTTCGCTTCCACACGCAGGTGCAGAAGATCGTTGCGGGCAAGTCACCGCAATTGCTGCACATGTACTCGCCGCCCGACGAATCGACTGTCCTGATGAATGTGGCGGCCGACAGCACGCCGACCGACGCGCAGGACACCGAACCGATGCCGATGCGCCCCGTCACCGAAGACTTCGATCAGGTCGTCGTTTGCGCAGCACTGGATTCGGCACCGCTGCTGCGCCCGCACGGCCTGAAGCTGCCGATGCAGGCCGTGTACGGCTACTCGATCACCGCGCCACTTCGACGCCTCGACGCGCACGGCGACATCGGCCCGCGCTCGGCGGTGACGGACGAGCGCTACAAGGTCACCGTCAGCCGCCTTGGCGCGCGCTTGCGCGTGGCCGGCGGTGCCGAGATCGGCGGCTTGCCCCCGCGCCACGACCCGAAGGCGATCGAGACGCTCTACAAAGTGCTGCACGACTGGTTTCCCGGTAGCGCCCGGCTCAGCCAGGCGCAAGTGTGGAAAGGCGCGCGGCCGATGTTGCCGGACGGCCCGCCGGTCGTCGGCCGCAGCGGCATCGAAGGCGTTTGGCTCAACCTCGGGCACGGGTCGAACGGTTGGGCGATGGCGTGCGGATCGGCCCGCTTGATCGCCGACGGCGTTGCAGGCCGCGCGCCGGCCATCGACATCGAGGGGCTCGGCGTCGAGCGGCTGCTGACATGAACTCGATGCGGCCCGTCCTCCCGATCACGGCCGAACTCGCGTTGCGCGATGCGGCGCAGACGCGTTCGCTCGAGCAGCGGGCCAGCGCATCGCTGCCACCGCATGCACTGATGCGCCGCGCCGGCAACGCGGTCGCGCGGCTGGCGCTCGCGATCGCGCCGCATGCGCAGCGGGTCTGGATCGCCGCCGGGCCGGGCAACAACGGCGGCGACGGGCTGGAGGCCGCCGTGCACCTCTTGCGTTGGGGCAAGGGTGTCGAATTCTCGCTGCTCGCTGACCGCACGCAACTTTCGGCCGACGCAACCGATGCGCTCGCGCGCGCGCAAGCTGCCGGCGCGCGCATCGGGTCGGCCACCATACCGGGTGAACCGCCGCAACTGGCGATCGACGCACTGCTGGGCGTCGGCGCGAGCCGTGCGCCGAGCGGAGCGATCGCCGAGTGCATCCGCGCGCTGAACGCGTCGACCTGCCCGGTGCTCGCGGTCGACCTGCCCTCGGGCCTGCACGCCACCAACGGCCAGCCACTGGGTGCCGATTGCGTGATCGCCACGCACACGTTGGCCATGCTCGCGCTCAAGCCCGGCCTCTTCACCGGCACTGGCCGCGACCACGCAGGTGCGGTGTGGCTCGACGCGCTCGGCGTCGACCCCACCGCGGCAGAGTTGCCAACGGCATGGCTCTCGGGCCATGCCGGCGTGGCACCCCGGCGCCACGCGCAACACAAGGGCAGCTTCGGTGATGTGGCCGTCGTCGGCGGCGCGCGTGGCATGGTCGGCGCGGCGCTGCTGGCGGCGCGCGCCACGCATGCAGCCGGCGCGGGGCGCGTCTACGTCGACCTGCTCGATCGCGCCGCTTCGACGCTGCGCCTCGACCCGATGCGCCCCGAGCTGATGTTTCGCGACGACTGGCTTCATGGCGCCGCCGATACGCTCGCGCGCACCACGGTCGTGTGCGGATGCGGCGGCGGCGACGCCGTGCGTGCGACCCTGCCCAAACTCCTGAGCACCGCACGACGGCTCGTGCTCGACGCCGACGCGCTGAATGCACTCGCGGCCGACACCTCGCTTGCCGCGCTGCTGCGCGCCCGCGCGGCGCGTGGCGTCTCGACGGTGCTGACACCGCACCCGCTCGAAGCCGCGCGCCTGCTGGGCTGCACGAGCGCCGAGGTGCAGGCCGATCGCCTGCACGCCGCGCAAGAACTGGCCGATCGCTTCGCCTGCGTCGTCGTGCTCAAAGGCTCGGGCAGCGTGATCGCAGCACCTGGGCAAACTCCGCGCATCAACAGCACCGGCAACGCAGCGCTCGCCACCGCGGGCACCGGGGATGTGCTCGCGGGATGGCTGGGTGGGCGCTGGGCGCAGCGGCCGTCGGGTGACGAAGCTGCAGCCGCTTTTATCGTGGCGCAGCAGGCAGTCGCCGAGCACGGCGCCGCGGCCGAGCTGCAGCCCTCAGGCGCTCTGCGCGCCGGCGATTTGATCGAGCGGCTCTACGCGCTCTAATCTATGGCCGCATCGCGATTCAGGTCAGCGCGCGCATTGCCTTGCCAATCTCGATCGTGCCCTGCGCGGTACCGCTTTCGGGCACGGTCTCGCCCTGGCGATCCGACAGCGCGCCCAAGTTCGCTGTGACTTGCTCGGCAGCATCGTCGGGCAAGCCGAGGAACACGCCTTGCGTCAGCGTGATGTGCGCGCGCTCAAACGCGCCGGCACCGGCGCAAAGGATCACACGCGTCGGCGCGTCGTCGGAGACCAGCGCGAGCAGGCCCGGCGTCACGGCTTCGGGCTTCAGCAGATCGAGCACCGCCTCGGGCATCAGGTCTTGTGTCATGCGCGTGGCCGCGGTCGGCGCGAGGCAGTTGACGCGGATGTTGTTCTTCGCGCCTTCGATCGAAAGCGTTTGCATCAGGCCGACCAGCGCCATTTTCGCGGCGCCATAGTTCGACTGCCCGAAGTTGCCGTAGAGGCCGCTCGACGACGTGGTCATCACGATGCGGCCATGGTTCTGCGCTTTCATGATGTCCCACACCGCTTTCGTGCAGTTGAACGCGCCCATCAGGTGCACCTCGACCACGACGCGAAAGTCGTCGAGCGCCATCTTCGTGAAGCTTTTGTCGCGCAGGATACCGGCGTTGTTGACGAGGATGTCGACGCGGCCCCAGGTCTTCATCGTCTCGTCGACCATCGCCTGAACTGCGGCAGCATCGGTCACCGACGCGCCGCTTGCAATGGCCTCGCCACCCGCGGCGCGGATCTCGTCGACCACGGCTTGGGCGGCTTTCGGTGTGCCGCCTGCGCCGTCGAGCGTGCCGCCGAGGTCGTTCACCATTATCCTGGCGCCGCGCGCCGCGAGCGCAAGCGCATGTTGCCGGCCGAGGCCGCCGCCGGCGCCAGTCACGATGGCTACACGGCCGTCGAATCGAATCGTCATGTGTCTGCCAGGTTATTGAAATGGATGCGGGTTCAACGCCGTGTCGACGGCTTGCCGCCCGAAGCTCGCCCGCCTGATTTGCGCGCTGCCGACTTGGCCGAGCGCACCGGATGCGCCGCGCCCGTGCTGCCGCTGCGTGCCTTTTGCGCTTTCTTCTTCGTCACGGCCTTGACCGCACGGTCGGTCTCCTTGACCGCAGCGAGCTCGTCAGCGGCCGTCGCGTTCGCCTTGTCACGCTTCGAGCGCAGCAGGGTGGCGTCGTCTTCGCCTTCGCGCACCATGCGGAAGTCGATCTTGCGTCCGTCGAGGTCGACACGGCTGACCTGCACGCGCACACGCGAGCCGACCACGTAACGCAAGCCGCTGCGCTCGCCGCGCAGCTCCTGCCGCACTTCGTCGAACCGGTAGTACTCGCCACCGAGTTCGGTGATGTGAACCAGACCTTCGACGAACAGGCCGTCGAGTTGCACGAACAGCCCAAAGCTCGTGACCGCGCTGACGGTGCCGCCGTATTCCTCGCCGAGGTGCTCGCGCATGTAGCGACACTTGAGCCAAGCCTCGACATCGCGCGAGGCCTCGTCGGCGCGGCGTTCGTTGACGCTGCAATGCACGCCAGCGACTTCCCACTTCTCTTCTTCGGCCGTGGCCTGGCGCGCCGGCTTGGTCGTCTTTCGGTTGCTCGGTGCCGGGTTGCTCGCACCGGTCACGAGGTGGTAACGCTTGCCACCGAGCAGCGCCTTGATCACGCGGTGCACCAGCAGATCGGGGTAGCGCCGGATCGGGCTCGTGAAGTGCGTGTAGGCCTCATAGGCCAAGCCGAAGTGACCGCTGTTGATGCCGGTGTAGATCGCCTGCTGCATCGAGCGCAGCAGCATCGTGTGGATCTGCATCGCGTCGGGCCGGTCCTTCGTCGCATGCGCGATCGCCTGGAACTCGCCGGGCTTCGGGTCGTCGCTGATGGAGAGGCCGAGGCCGAGAGCGCGCAAGTAGTTCTGCAGCAGCGTCTTCTTTTCGGGCGTCGGGCCTTCGTGGACGCGGTACAGCGAGGGGTGCTTCGAGCGTTCGATGAAATCGGCCGAGCACACGTTGGCCGCGAGCATCGCCTCTTCGATCAGCTTGTGCGCCTCAGTGCGGGTGCGCGGCACGATCTTTTCGATGCGACCGTTCTCGTCGCAGACGATTTGCGTTTCGGTTGTCTCGAAGTCGATCGCACCGCGCTTGTTGCGCTCTTTGAGCAGGGCGCGATAGACCTCGTGAAGGTGCAGCAAATCGGGCACGAGCTCTTTGCGCTTCGCCGCCTCGGGGCCACGGGTGTTCGCGAGAATCGCGGCGACCTCGTTGTATGTGAAGCGCGCCTGCGAGCAGATGATCGCCGGGAAGAACTGGTACGCATGGATCTCGCCACTCGCCGTGACCAGCATGTCGCAGACCATCGCGAGGCGGTCTTCGTACGGGTTGAGCGAGCACAGGCCGTTGCTGAGTTTCTCGGGCAGCATCGGAATCACGCGGCGCGGAAAGTAGACCGAGGTCGCGCGCTCGTAGGCGTCGTCGTCGATCGGCTCGCCGGGCTTGACGTAGTGGCTCACGTCGGCAATCGCAACAATCAGGCGCCAGCCGTTGTTGGCCTTGACGCGGCCGATCTTGGTCGGCTCGCAGTACACCGCGTCGTCGAAATCGCGCGCGTCTTCGCCGTCGATCGTGACCAGCGCCACGTCGGTCAGGTCGATCCGGCCTTTGCGGTCGACCGCACGGATCTTGTCAGGCAAGGCCGAGGCTTGCGCCAGTGTGGCGGCCGAAAACTGGTGTGGCACTTCGTACTTGCGCACCGCGATCTCGATCTCCATGCCGGGATCGTCGATTTCGCCGAGCACCTCGGTCACGCGGCCCACCGGCTGCGAGTACATCGAAGGCG
>JANLUW010000590.1:0-1573 GCA_031363645.1 Rhizobacter sp.
CGCAGAGCGGTGCCTCCTTGGCCGAGCCGAGCAGCAACACCGGCAGGCCGTGCTTCTGATACAGCGTGCGCGCGAGTTCGGCGTAGCGGTCGGCAGGCCAGCACTTTGCCGGGCCGTACTCGGCACCCGGCGCGAAGGCCCAATACGCGCCGCGTTCGACGCCGGCTGCGTGCGCCGCCGCATCGAGCTGCGGCGCATCGAATGCCAAGCGCGGCCGCTCGCCTTCGCGCGCCGGCTCGCCTGAGAGTGCCGCGTAGAAGGCCACCATGGGCGGCCGGCCGGGCGAATTCGGCAACCGCTGGTTCAGCAGCAGCACGCGCCCTTCCCCCTGGTAGCCGATGCGCCTCGGAATGCCCGCCAGCCACGGAATCAGCGCTGACTTGATCGAGTTCGGCAGCACGTAGGCTGCCTCGAAGCGCCCGCGCAACTCGCGCGCAAGGCGGCGCCGTGCCGCCCAGTCGAGCCGGCCGTGCGCGAACGGCAACTCGATCACTTCGGCCACCTGCGGCATCGCGCGGTAGACCGTCGCGACCCACGGCAGCGCCGCGACTGTCAACTGTTCACCGCGTGCGGCGAGCCGCGCGAGCAGCGGCTCGGACATCACCGCGTCGCCGATCCATTGCGGTGCAACGACGAGCGAGCGAGTCGTTCTTTGCCCACCGAGCGGGCGAATCGATCGTGGCCCATCAAGCGAGCGAGTCATCGACCCGCCCCGCTCAATGCGCGTGAACCTTCTCGCCGGCTTTGAGGCGATACACCGTGCCGCAGTACGGGCACTTGCCTTCACCCGTCGTCACCACGTCGATGAAGACGCGCGGGTGCGTGCTCCAGAGTGTCATCTTCGGGTTCGGGCAGAAGATCACGCCCGGGCCTTCGAGGTCTTGCGCGGTGACTTCGATCGTTGCGGTCGACTGCGACATGGTCAGACCTTGCTCAGCCACTCGGCGTATTTCGGGTTGCGGCCGTTGACGATGTCGAAGAACGCCGCCTGGATCTTCTCGGTGATCGGGCCGCGTGCTCCGACATAGGCGCCCGCGCCGAGTTCGATGCGGTCGAGTTCGCGGATCGGCGTGACCTCGGCTGCGGTGCCGGTGAAGAAGGCTTCGTCGCAGATGTAGACCTCGTCGCGCGTGATGCGTTTTTCGACCACCTTCAAACCCAGGTCGGCGCAAATCGAAAACACGGTGTTGCGGGTGATGCCGTTGAGCGCGCCGGCCGAGAGATCGGGCGTGTAGACCACGTCGTTCTTCACGACGAACAGGTTCTCGCCCGCGCCTTCGCTGACGAAGCCGTTGGCGTCGAGCAGCATCGCTTCGTCGTAGCCGTCTTCGGTCGCTTCCATGTTGGCGAGGATCGAATTCGTGTAGTTGCTGACCGCCTTGGCCTGCGTCATCGTGATGTTGACGTGGTGGCGGGTGTAGCTCGAAATCTTGACGCGGATGCCGCGCTTCAGACCTTCTTCACCGAGGTAGGCGCCCCACGGCCAGGCCGCCACCATCAAGTGCACGGTGTTGCCCTTGGGCGAGACGCCGAGCTTCTCGGAGCCGAGCCAGGTGAGCGGGCGCAAGTAGCA
>JANLUW010000604.1:0-22349 GCA_031363645.1 Rhizobacter sp.
GGTCTCGGTGATGTCCCAGTTCACGCCGACGCGGCGGTGCATCGTGCCGTCGATGTCCTGCAGCGCGGCCGAGCGCGAGGCGAGCCAGCGGTAGCTGCCGTCGGGGGCCACCGGACGCGGAACTCGCAGGCCGTCGCACGCGAGCTGTTTTCGAGTTCGGGGTTGGCATCGAGCACCAGCGCGCGATCGTCGGGGTGCGCGAGCGCGAGCCGTTCCTCGCGGTTCAGTGCGACCGGCCTCGGGGCAAGACCGCGCAGTTGCCACATCTGCGCGTCCCACAGCGCGGGTCGGCCGTGGTCGTCGGTTTCCCAGGTGCCGATTCCGGCGTGGCGCGCGATCAACGCGGCACGTTCGCTGGCGGTGTGCAGCGCATCGACGGCTTCGTGGCGTTCGGTCACGTCAATCGCGATGCTGAACACGCGCGCAGTCTCGGAGTTGCTGCGGTCAAGGTTGGCGCGCAGCACCATCCAGCGCACCCGGCCGTCGCGCTTCCGCGCGCGAAACTCGATCTCGAACGCTTCGGACTCACGGCGCAGGAAGGCGTATATCGCGTGCGTCATCCGCATCGCATCGTCGGGGTGAACGCACTGCCTGATCCAGTGGCCGAGCGTCGGTGGCTTGCCGCCGCCGGCCCGGTCGAAGAGCGCGTACATCTGCGCGTTCCACTCGGTTTGGCGGCTGCCGATCACGCTCGACCAAATGCCGATGCGCGCCGCGTTGGCCGCGGCCTCCAGGCGATGCGCGAGCTGCTCGACGCGGCGCGACTGCTCCACGCGTGCGGTCACATCGAGCGTGACGCCGACGAAAGAGATCACCTCGCCCGCGGCGTCGCGCTCGATGACGCGGCGCACCAGCATGTGGCGCCACACGCCGTCGCCGCGGCGGTGACGAACTTCCACATCGATCGGCACGCCGGTGGCCAGCGCATGCGCTGCAGAATCAGCGAGGTGTTGCGCATCGTCGGGTGGGCCTTCGAACGGGCTTCGGCGAGCGACAAGCCGTCGGGCCGGTGTGCGATGCCGAGCATCTTGAAGCCGTGGTCGTTTTACTGGGCACGGTCGGTCTTGAGGTCAGGGCGCCAGATCACGATGTCGGCGAGTCCGGCGGCGAGCTTGAGCTGCGCGGCAGTGTGGTCGTGCGCGTGCGCGACTTCGTAGACCTCGGTGTCGTCAACCATGATGCCGACGGTGCGGGCGGGCACGCCGAGCGCCGAGTTCTTGACCTCCCTCTGCGAATGGATCCGGCGCAAGCCGCCGTCCGGGCGAACCACGCGATAGCGCGCCGCGTAGCGGCCGGCGCTGTAGGTCGAGTCGAGGTAGACGTTCGACCGGTCGTCGGGGTGCACGCGCGCGGTGGCCTGCAGTGGGTCGGGTGTGCCGGCGTCGGGCGGAATGCCCCAGAAGCCGAACACGTGGCTGTCCCAGCGGCCCGCGCCCGACGGAATTTCGCGCTCCCAGACACCAAGGCGGCCGAACTCCTGCGTTATTTCGAGCAACTCGGCGAAGTGCTGCGCACGCACCGCGAACACGTGCTGCGCGGTGGTGTCGCGCAGCGTCCAGAGCCGGGCCGATGCCGTTGCTGCACTCGAAGGCTGGGTTGCACCAGCGGATGCTGCCGGCTGCGTCGATCAGCGCCAGCAGGTCATGGCTCTGGCCCAGCCATGCCGAAAACAGGCCCGCGGGAAGCGGCGCTGCGGGCGAGGGCGGGGCGCTGACGTGGCTCATTGAAGTGGCGCACCCCGCGCATTTGCAAGCTGCAAGGAACACCGCGGTCTAGCGGGTCTGCTGCTCCGCCGATCGACGGATGCGCCGGTTGTTGCGCTGCGCCGCGGCGCTATGTCAGGCGAACTGCAACACCAGCTTGCCGAAGTTCTCGCCGTTGAAGAGCTTGAGCAACGTTTCGGGGAAGGTGCCGATGCCGACGACCACGTCCTCCTTGCTCTTCATGCGGCCGTCTTTCAGGTAGCCGGCGAGTTCGGCGACGGCGACGGGGAAGCGATCGGTGTAGTCGAACACGACCATGCCTTCCATGCGCGCCCGGTTCACGAGCAGCGTCAGGTAGTTGGCCGGGCCCTTCACCGGCGTCGTGTTGTTGTACTGGCTGATCGCGCCGCAAATCACGATGCGGGCCTTGCGCGCGAGGCGCGTCAACACGGTGTCGAGGATGTCGCCGCCGACGTTGTCGAAGTAGACGTCGACGCCTTTCGGACAGGCGTCGCGCAGCGCGCTCTTGAGGTCACCGGCCTTGTAGTCGATGCAGGCATCGAAGCCGAGTTCTTTGATGACCCATTCGCACTTGGCCGGGCCGCCGGCGATACCGACGACGCGGCAGCCCTTGATTTTCGCGAGCTGCCCGACCGTCTGCCCGACCGCACCGGCCGCGCCTGAGACCACGACCGTCTCGCCGGCTTGCGGCATTCCGATGTCGAGCAGGCCGAAGTAGGCCGTCATGCCGGGCATGCCGAGCACGTTGAGCCATTGCGTCGGCGTGCCGAGCGCCTTGTCGATCTTGAAGAGGCCGCTGCGCTTGATTTGGTCGGCCGGGATCAGCACGTACTCCTGCACGCCAGGCGTGCAGCTGACGACATCGCCGACCTCGAACGCAGCGTTCTTCGAGACGATCACCTCGCCGATGCCGCCGGCGCGCATCACTTCGCCGATCGCGACCGGCGCGATGTAGCTCTTGCCTTCGTTCATCCAGCCGCGCATCGCGGGGTCGAGTGAGATCGCGAGCGTTTTGACGAGCACGCCGCCGTCAGCGGGCTCGGCCACCGGCTCGGTCGTGAAATCCCAGCCGTCACGCGTCGGCAGGCCGGTCGGGCGGGCCTTGAGGCGAACTTGGTGGTTGGTGAGCGAGGCGAGTGCGGTCATGTCGTTGGGCTCCGATGGAATGGGTCGGAGATGGTGGAGCGCAGGGCGACGCCGTCGAGTCACCGACGTGACGAGAAACGCAGGCGAAAAAAAACCGCGGCGTTACCGCGGTTTCTCGTTTGCGGGGCTTGCGCCCTGCGGGCTTACAGCACGCGAATGTTCGCAGCCTGCAGGCCCTTTTGGCCTTGCTTGACTTCGAATTCGACGCGCTGGTTTTCGAGCAGGGTCTTGAAGCCGGAGCCGGTGATGTCGCGGAAGTGCGCGAACAGGTCAGCGCCGCCCGCGTCTTGAGCGATGAAGCCGAAGCCCTTGCTCTCGTTGAACCACTTCACGGTACCGGTTTGGGTCGGGGTCGTCATGGACGTCTATCCTATCTGTTTGCGAATAATGCGCAGCACATGCGGCGCATGCAGCGACACTCAAGAAACGATCAGGGGGATTTCTATCGACGACCGCTGCGAGAACCGCAACGGCAAGGGCAGAATCTCTAACAATCTTGCGTATAACTGTCTCCTCAATGTACACGAATTCGCGTTCGCCGTGGTTCGGGATCGACTCGATTCACCCACAGGAACAACACACAAGGGCCATCGAATGGACTGGAAAAACGAGGGCGTGCGCGTCGTCGGCGCCGATCGGCTCGATGCCAACACCGCGCAAACGCCCGGCATGGACCGCAAGGCCGCGATCAATTTTGCACGTGTCGGCGCGCAAAAACTGTGGGCCGGCACCGTGCACATCCACCCCGACGCGAAGACCGGCGCGCATCACCACGGCGCGCTCGAAAGCGTGATCTACGTCGTCAAAGGCCGCGCCCGCATGCGCTGGGGCGACGCGCTTGAGTTCACAGCCGAAGCCGGCCCCGGCGACTTCATTTACGTGCCGCCGTTCGTGCCGCACCAAGAGATCAACGCGAGCGCGACCGAGGTGCTCGAATGCGTGCTGGTGCGCAGCGACGGCGAGGCGGTGGCGATCAACCTCGACATCGCGCCGATCGAGAAACCCGAGTCGGTGCGCTGGATCGATCCGACGCACCCGCACGGCTGACGCGCCACTCGCGCCCGCCATTCGGCACGTGCGTTCAGGCGGTTCAGCGAAACGTGATCCGCGTGGCCGCGAGTTGCGTGCCGTTCGCCGACAGCCTGCCCCGCACCTCGACACTCGCGCCACTCACCAAGCCGGCGGCCGTGCCGTCTTTGAACTCGGTGCCGACACCCGAATAAACCACCGTGATACCACGCACCACGAAGCTCGATGCCGCCGGGTTAGGTGATGCGACGCTGCCGCGCAGCTCGAAGTCCTGCCCGTCCGACTCGGCCTCGGTCTTGACCTTCACTCTGGTCGCGACCAGCGTGCCGCCGCTGGCCATGCCTTCGACCTCGACCCGCACGCCGAGCGCCAGCCCGACCGAACTCGCTGCACTGGCATCGACCGCGACGCCGTCGACGCTGAATTGCGTGACCGACGTGAACGCGCTGACCCGTCCGTCGAGCCGCACTTCGTCGCGATCGAGCGGGCGTTGCACGCGGTCGCTCAGCGCGCTGACGACCCAGGCGCCGCCGGTCTTCACTGTGCCCACTCGCACGCGAAGGACGCTGCCATTCGCGAGACCGGCCGGCAACGTGCCGGCGAACGCCGCGTACGAGATGCGCTCGCTGCCGATGTTGAGCGCCTTCGCGCCAGTGTCGAGCCGGGTGACCGGGCCGCGCAGCACGAAGCCCGTGACGCCGGTCTTGCGCTCGATGCGGGTTGCGCCGTAGTGGCCGGTCGCCGCGTCGAACAGCGCGTACACCTCAAGCACGTCGCCGACCGACAGCGCTGCTAAGCCACCGCTCACGCCGGCAGCATCGAACACGGTCGCCGCACCGATGTCGACCGTTTGCCCAAGCACGACGAGGCGGTTGGCCGCACGGTCGATCGCGGTGAGCGGGCCGAGCAACTCACTGCCGAACACGATGCTAGTGGCCGCGCTGACGGACGTGCCCGTGGCATCGGTTCCGATCGCGCCGCCGCGCACCTCGGTGGTCATGCCCAGGCGCAGGTCGTCGCGGCTGCGCGCGGTGCCATCGGCATCGGTGACGCTGGCGCGGCTGTCGTCGAAGTGCACGCTGCCGACGACGATCGAGCCGAAGCCAGTGATCGTGCCCGAGGCGAACACGGGCGCGCCGGTGCCGCCGCTTTCGACGCCGCCGCCGCAGCCAGCCAAGGCAAACGCGAAGGCCACGGTGCGGAGAATCCGGCTGCAGAACTTTTGATCGAGCGTGGTGCCGTGTTTCATGGTGTGGGTTTGCGCTTGGGTGCGCTCGTGCGCGTCTTCGGTGGTGCCAGCTCTGCCGGCGAATCGGTCGAAAGGCCCATCGCCTCGTCGAACATGTACATGCCGACGCGCACGCGTTGGTCGCGAGGGCGGCCTGCGGCTTCGTCTGCATCGATCAGCCGTTGCAAGGTGGGCACCGACGATGCCAGCAGCGTTTTCCAGTGCGCGCGCGTCAGCTCGCGGAAGGTCGCCACCGACGCGGGCGAAAGCTCGTCTGCCGAGATCGCCTGTTCCAGATGCGCGGGGTTTGTCGACAACACGTTCGCTGCCGCTGCCCGCAAGTGATCGCCGACGTTCATGCCGACGAACCCGAGCATCCGCGCGCTGTCGTCATGCGGCACGAAACTGTCGCGCACGACGTGCACCGCATCGCCCTCGACGCGTGCGAAGCCGAGCCGGCACAACTCGTCGAGCAGGCTGCGGGGGTGAACGTCGCGCGTCACCGATTGCGCCAGTGACTCGAAGCTAGGCGCCGGCCCGGTGCGCGGCAACGCGACCGTTGCGCCATCGTGCGTTTTCAGTGCCGGATCGGTGATCCATTTTGTGAACACGCGGTTGGCGGGCGAGCGGTGCCTCACGGCCTTCTCGCCGCGCGAGTTCGCGATCCGCGACACCTCGCGCCGGTTGATGCCGGTCGTCGTGCTGATCCGGCTGACGAGCCGGTCGCCAGGCAGATTCGGGTGCGCCGCGCGCGCCGCGTCGACGAAGGCGGTTTTCATCAAATCCTCCATCGCCGCGAACGGCATCCCCCGAGCGACTGCGAGCGAAGCGAGTGGTGCCATCAACTCGCGCACCCCATTCGCCAGCGCGGCCGGGTCGAGTGCCCGGGTCGCGGGATCGAGCACCCCTGCGACACCGGTCGCGGCGGGCTCGACCGCAGCAGGGTGGGCCGCTGCACGCGAACGTTTCGGGGGTGAGGTCGACACAGTTCGCGAGTCTACGGGCGAGTCAGTCCTCGAAGCTGATGCGGGTCGCGTCGAGCGTGCTGCCATCGGCCGATCGCAGGCCCTCGACCTCGACCTTCTTGCCGTTGACAAGGTCGGCCGCCGTGCCCTTGCGGAACTCGACGGTGCCGCTGCTGTAGCCGACCTTCACGCCACGCAGCATGAAGATTTTCGCGGTTGTGTCGAGTGCCGAGATCGCGCCGTGCAACTCGAAGCCGGCGGCTTCGTGCTCGCGTTCGTTCTCGACCTTCACCGTGGTCGCAACGACCACACCGCCGACTGCGCTGCCCTTGACCTCGACCCGCGCGCCGACCACGATGCCCGCCGTGCCGCCGGGGAAGGTGGCGTTGGTCGCGTCGACCGCGATGCCGTTGACGCTGAACTTCTTGTCGGCCGCGAAGGTGCTGGCGGTGACTTTGCCCTCAATCTCGGCTTCTGCATGGTTTTCGAGCTTGCGCACGGCGCTGACGATCGCCACCGCGATCCAGCGGCCTGCGACCGGTGTGGTTTGCAGGCGCACGCGCACCAGCATGCCGTTGTCGAGTGCGGCGGGTACGCTGGAAGCGATGGCGTCGTACGAGACCGTCTCGGTGCCATTGCCGATGCGCAAGGTGTGCGCGGTCTTGTCGATGCCCGCCACGGCGCCGCGCAGCTTGAAGAAGGGCGCGTTCGGTTTCGGCTCGATCCGGGTGGCGACGTAGACGCCGGTCGCGACATCGAGTGCGGCATGCACCTCGACGATGCTGGTGCCGGCGACGAGCGCTTTGAGGCCGCCGACGAGCGAGTCGTCGAACAGCGTGGCCGAGTTGATCTGCACCGTTTCGCCGAGCACGACGATCGAGCCTCTATCGGCGGCGATCGCATTGACCGGGCCGACGATCTCGCTGCCGAAGCGGATCTCGCTGGCGACGCCGCGCGCGCCGGCGGTGTCGCGGGTGATGCCCGCGCTTTCGATCTCCGCCATCATGCCAAGGCGCAGCTCGTCGCTGCGGTGAGCTACGCCGTCGTCGTCGGAAATGCTCGCCTTCGAGTCGTCGAATCGCACCCCGCCCAGGATCACCGAACCGAAGCCGGTGATCGGCCCGGCGGCGAAGGCGCTGGCGCCGGTCGTGCCGGCGGGCGTGGCCGTGGCGCTGTCGGACGAGCCGCCACCGCCACAGGCGCTGAGGGCGAGCGCACCGCAGACCATCAACAGAGGAGCAAGACCAGAAGCCCGGCGGAGGAGGCGCGGGTTGAATGGGTTGGATCGATTCAGCATGGGTGTCTCCGGTGGTTGGATGAAGCGCCCGGGCCGAATGCCGAGCGGTCGTCGCATTCTAAATGTGCCAATTGCACATTTGTAAGAGTGCTTGCAACTGGACACGAATCGGCACGCGCGCCGATCGACCTTCGGCGGTTCGACGCGCAGGTAGCATCGGACCATGAATATTCGAGCACTCGGTCGACTCATCACCGCCCGCGAACCGTCGCAAAAATCGCCATGACGACCATCGACTTCCCGCTGCGCGGCGACTACATCGCGCTCGATGCATTGCTCAAGGCCACCGGCCTCGCGCCGAGTGGCGGCATCGCGAAAATGATGGTCGCCGATGGCCTCGTGCAGGTCGATGGGCGCGAAGAGTTGCGCAAGACCTGCAAGATCCGCGCGGGACAGGTGGTTGGCCTGCAAGGCACGCGCGTTCAAGTGCTCGCGCCGCCGGCCTGAATCCGCGGCGCAAATTCAACGAAACGTCAGGGCTTGGCGCCCAGCCGCTGCAGTTCGAACCCCGCGGCGGCGTGCTCGATGAAGCGCGTGATGCCTTTGCCGCGCGCGTTCTCGAACGCATCTCTCGCCTTCTCGGGCTGCTTCGCGTTGATCTGGTATTGGCCGATGTAGAACCAGCCTTCGGCAAGCGCGAGTTCCGCGTCGTCACCCCGTTTGAGGCCGATCTGCTCGATGACCTGTTCGGGGGGCATCGAACCGGCCAGCATCGCCAGCGCGGGGCGCGGCCAAGCGCCTTTCGGATCGGCACTGGCGGCGGTCTGCAGCGCCGCCGGCAACGGCAGGTGCAGGCGTTGCAGCGTCCAGGCTTGCCACAGCTGGGCATAGGTCTTGTCGCCCGCCGCGGGGCGATCGAGCACGGCCTTGGCGAAGTCCTCGGCGGCCTGCGCCAGCTTGCCTTCGTAAAACCGCGCCTGGCCGCGCCGGTAGTACACGTCGGCAGCGTTGGCGCCGAACGCGAGCGCCTTGCCGAAATCGTTCGACGCCGCCGCAAAGTCACCGCGCCCCCAATTCGCGTTGCCCTGGCAAAACCACGCCCCGGCGAGCGCGGGCGCCTGGCGCACCGCTTCTTGCGCGTCTTTGAGCGCCTCGGCGGCGTTGCCGAGCTCGCCTTGCGCTTCCGAACGAATGCACAACGCTTGCGCGAGATCGTCACCGCTGAGCTGGCCGCTGCCGATCGACTTGCCTGTGCGCTCGACGGTCGCCTTGGCGCCCGCCAGCAGGTTGTCTTGCAGGCTCTTGCGGCCGACGCCGAGCACGCCACCACCCTTCACCTGGTTCGCCGTGACCACCATCACTCCGCCGATCGCGCGCTCCATCGCCTTCACGTCGGCCAGAACCGCCGGCACGTCTTTCGCGGGCACGCTGTTGGTCAGCGGCTCAAAGCGCAGCGCCACCTTCGAAACGTTGCCGCGAAAGCTGCGCGTGACCTCGGCACTGAACGCGCCGTTGGCGATGCGCTGCGACACCGGGTCGAGCGCCGCGCTGACGTTCTGCGGCCACTGCACCTCGGCGCTGTACACCACGGTGACGGGGAACGCGGGCAACGCCAGCGGCAAGTTGCGCGTGGATGTAAGCGGCACCGAGACCGTGTTCTGCAGGTTGGCGGGCACGAAGCGCATGGCCCAGTTGCCGTTGCCGCTGCCGCTGCCGTTACTGTTGTCGACGCTGGCAAGCTTGGGCACCTTGAACCGAGCGGTGAGCGTGAAGCGGTTCTGGTCGACCTCGTCGGCCAACTCCGGCATGCCGATCAACGCGATGCCGGGGTAGCGCTGCTCCAGGCCGGTCAGCAGCACGCGCTGCAGGCGCGGCGTGTCGAAGCGCGCGAGCGTCAGGCGAAGCACCTCGGCCGCCAGGCCGGTGAACTGCTGACGCGTTTCGAGCTCGCCGTCTTCGCCGAACGCATCGAGCCGGAATTTCTCGGTCAGCTCGTTGTGGAACGTCTCACGCCGCATCGGTGACTTCACCATCGAGAGCGCCGTCGTCTCGCGCCCGTCGACGACCAGCACGGTCGCGTCTTCCAGGCCCTGGCCCATGCGGTCGACCGGGCCGCGCTGGCCGAGTCGGGTCGGGTCGAGGTAGTAGTCGCGGCCGTCGATGTTGGCTTGCACCACCGCGTGGTCGAAGGCGAGCGGCGAGGCCAGCCCCTTGCGCGGGCCTTGCGGCGCACTCAGCGAAGCGAGCACCGCGTGCGACGGGATGCCGAGCGATTGCAGGATGCGCATCAGCAAAAACGATTTGTCCTTGCAGTCGCCGTAGCGGTTGCGCAGCACCTCGGCCGGCGCGTGCGGGCGGTGCGAGCTTTCGCCGAGCGAGACCGAGTAGTAGCGGATCTCGCTTTGCACCCACTGCAGTGCCTGCGAGGCTTGATCCGAGCGCGAGGGCAGGCGCAGCCAGCGCTGCACGAGTGGCACGAGTTCGGGTGGCAGCGGCTCGTCGCTCGGAAACAGGCCATCGGCCCAGCGTGCCACCTCGGCCCAGTCGGCGAACTCGCTGAACTGCAGCCAGCGCAGCGGCATCGTGCCGCGCGGCAGCATCGGCTCGGGCTCGACCGCGGCGAGGTCGCGCTCCTCGAATCGCAGCCGGCGCATGCCGTTGCGCACGCTGACCTCGGGTGTGAGTTTGGAAGCTTCGGTGTCGCTGTTCCACTGCCACTGAACCGTGCGCGCCTCCGGCGTGTTGAGCGTCACGCGGCGCACTTGCACCGGCACCGGCCTCTGCCACGGCACGCCTTGCGCGTAGCGGCGGCCGAAGATCGGGTTCGCGCCTTCGACCGAATACTGCAAGTGCAAGGTGTCGCCGACGCGGATGTCGGTGAGCAGCAGGCTGGCCGTGATCACGCCGCTGTACAGGCCTTGCTCCAGCCCGGCCTCGCGCTGCAGGAAACGCACCTGCGCCGTCGCCGTGTGGTCGATGACCTGATCGCCGCGCAGGATCGCGACCCGGTGCAGCACCAGCTTTTGGTACTGCGGGATGAAGTGCATCGCAACCTGGCCGATCTGGCCGAGCGCGCCCGCGTCGTTGACTTGCTGCGCCACGTTGACCAGCACCACCGGCTTCTCGCTGACCAGCAGGTGCGTGTCTTCGAGCCGCACCGCGACCGCGCGGCGGGTGGCCGCGGCCGGCGGTATCGGCAACACATCGGCCCATGCCGGCAGCGGTGCGCCACGCACGAACGAGCTCGCGGCGACCGAAATTTCTTTGAGCGGTGTTTCGGGCGGGGCTGCAGCGGCCGGTGAAGGCGCTTGCGCGAACGCGTGTGCGAAGGCACTCAACGCCAGCGCGCACGCGACATGCCGAACAGCGCACCGAATCAGAAAGCGGATCGTTCGCAAGGCAGGCTCGTGGGCAACGAAGGTACCGAGATTGAAGCACAGGCATTCGAGCTCGCGCGCCGAGGCATGATCAAGCGCATGACCACGCTGCTGACCCCGCCCCTCACCGAACCCGCCCGACTCGACGACGCCCTGCGCGGCCGAGGCCACGCCGTGCTCGGCGCCGCCAGCCTGCGTGAGCTTCTGCAGGTGTCGGCCGCCCAGCTCGACGCGTTGCGCCCGAGCTGGGCCGACCTGCCAGCCGACGAACACCTGCGCGACGGCGGCCGCTATCGGCGCCGGCGCCACGCGTGCTTCATCGTCGAAGCCGATGCCGTGACGCAAGTGCCGCACCGCGCACATTGGCAGCCGCTCAAATACAACGCGCTGCACGGCGGCCTGGAGCGCTGGTTCGCACCGATGCGCGCCGAGGTGGTCGCGCAACCGGTATGGGCGCGCCTGCTGGCCGTGCTGAGCGCGCACTGCAGCGCGCTGCGCGGTGTGCAGCCCTGGTACGTGGAAGCGCACCAGTTCCGCATCGACACGACCGACGGCATCGGCCGACCGACGCCCGAAGGCGCGCATCGCGATGGCGTCGATTTTGTCGCCGTGCTGCTGATCGACCGCGAGGGCATCAAAGGCGGCGAAACCCGCGTGTTCGAGGCCGACGGCCCGGCCGGCCTGCGCTTCACGATGACCGAGCCGTGGACCACGCTGCTGCTCGACGACGCCCGCGTGATCCACGAGAGCACGCCGATCCTGCCGCTCACACCCGGCGGTCATCGTGACACGCTGGTGCTGACGTTCCGGGCGCGTGGCTTTCAGGGGCCCGGGGCAGGGTAAATCTCGGCGGTCGGCACGGCCGTGTGAACCGATCCGATGCGTCTTCTTTCTGGGCAGGGCGTGGCTCGCAGCTATCGGCCATGAGCTGCCATTGGCGAGCGACTGATCTTCTGTCGCTCACGGAGGAGAAGGTCGCGAGCCGTCCTCGCTGCCATCTCCCGAAGACGATCGTGATACGGGGGCCAAGCGACCTGCACCTCGACCCCGACACACAAAAAGCGTCAGCCCAACTCGCGGCTGGCCAGCGCCGCAGCCGCAGCGCGCGTTTCCACGCCCAGCTTCTCGAACACATGTTCGAGGTGCTTGTTGACGGTGCGCGGGCTCATGCCCAGGATCTCGCCGACATCACGGTTGGTCTTGCCCTTCGCGATCCAAGAAAGTACCTCGGTCTCCCGCGGCGTCAGCGACGCGGTGGCGAGTCGTGACACCGCCAGGGCATCGATCTCGCGCAGGCCGATCAACCACATCACCTCGCCGAGCCCGGCACTGCCAAGGCGCCGCGCGGTGAGCGTGCGGCCCGCGCGGGTCAGGGTGCGGAGGTCGGCGCCGGCAGCACCGCGCGCGCTGGCCAGCCAGTCCATGCAGGCTGCCTCGCCCGCCGCGTCGAAGAACTCCGCCAGCCAGCGCTGCGCCTGTGGCGAACGCCAGGCCAGCCGCTGGCGCGCGTCGATCATCAACACGCCGTGGCCGCCGATGTCGATCGCGTCGCGCGCCATGCGCACCGCGCGCGCATTGCGTACGTGCGTGGCCAGGCGCACGAGCACCTCCTGCGAGCGCAAGGGTTTGACGACGTAGTCGACGCCGCCGGCCTCGAAGCCGTGGACGATATGGCTCGTGTCCGACAGGCCGGTCATGAAGATCACCGGAATGTGCGACCACGCCGGCTTCGCCTTGATGCGGCGGCACAGATCGAATCCGTCCAGGCCCGGCATCATGGCGTCGAGCAGGATGGCGTCGGGGCTGACAACGTCGAGTCGCGCCAGCGCCGAGGCGCCGTCAGCGGCCACCAGCACGGTGTAGCCCGCGCGATCGAGCTCGATGCACAAGGCGCCTAGCGATTGCGGCATGTCGTCGACGACGAGTACGACGCTGCCATGCGCTGCATCCCCCGAGGTGTCGGCGTTCACGTCGCGACCGCCCGGTCATCGAGCATCAGCACCGCACCGAGCCGCTCGATCAGGTCTTCCCAGGCGAAGCGGGCCACCAGCGCGCGCAGCACCACCACCTCGGCCAAGCACTCGGGGTGCTCGGCAGCGAGCGCATCCAGCAAGCGTTGCAGGCCTTGCGCGTGGCCAAGCCGGGCCAGGCGCAGCAGCGCCTGCGCGTGCGGGGCAGGCATGGGCGCGGAACTGCCCACCGGTGCCGCCTCTGTGGGCGCCCAGCTCGGCACCGCAAGCTCGGCTACCCATTCAAGCTCGAGGTGCTGTTGCAGCACCGCGAGCAATTCGGACTCGATCACCGGCTTGTCGACGAAAGCCTGGCAGCCGGCAGCGGCGAGCTTGTCGGCCTGGTTCTCGAACGCGTTGGCCGAGACCATGATGATCGGCAGGTCGTGAATGCCGTGCGCGCGGATGCTGCGCGCGGTGTCCCAGCCGTCCATGTCGTCCATCGAGATGTCGAGCAGCAGCGCGTCTGGCGCCGATTGCAGGACGCTCTCCAGGCACTCCCGACCGCTGGCGGCCTCGCGGATCCGAAAGCCCAGCGGCAGCAGCATGCCGGCGAGCATCTGCCGCTGGGTCGGGTGGTCGTCGACGACGAGCAGGGTGCGGCGCTCGCCGATGTAGCCGCTAACCGGGCGATGCGGCGCAGCGCGCGTGCGGCCTGGCTCGGAGGTCTCGCTGAGGTAGAGACGTGCCGTGAACGTGCTGCCCTCACCCGGCACGCTCTTCACCGTCAGTTCGCCGCCCATCAGCTGGGTCAGCAGGTGCGTGATCGTCAGACCGAGGCCCGTGCCGGGCTCGCCGGTGCGCCGACCGGCGCTGCCGCGCTCGAAAGGCAGGAAGATGCGCTCGAGATCCTGCGGCGCGATGCCGATGCCCGTGTCGATGACCTGAAACCGCGCCACCTCCCGGGTGTGATCGAGCAGCAGCGTGACGCTGCCGCGGTCGGTGAAGCGCACTGCGTTGCCAAGCAGGTTGATGAGGATCTGGCTCAGCCGCCGCGCGTCCGCGCGCACATAGGTCGGCACCCGGCCGAGCGTGCGCAACTCGAACGCGAGACCCTTGCTCGCCGCCTGTGGCGCGACCATGCGCACCACATCGTCTAGGAAGTCGCGCATCGGCAGCGGCGCGATGTCCAGCCGCAGCTTGCCGGCCTCGATGCGCGCGAGATCGAGCAGCCCATCGATCAGGCCGTGCAGGTGCTCGCCGCTGTGGTGGATGGTGTCGACCGCGGCGCGCTGTGGGCCGCGGATCTGGTCGTCCTTCAGCAGGATTTGCGCATAGCCCAGGATGCCGTTCAGCGGCGTGCGCAGCTCGTGCGTCATGCCCGTCACGTAGCGCGTCTTGGCTTGGTTGGCGGCTTCGGCGAGGTCCTTCGCGGCCTGCAGCGCGGCATCGGTACGGCGATGCGCATCGATCTCGCGCACCAAGAGCTCGTTGTGGCGGTTCGACTCGTCCTCGGCCATGCGGCGGCTCTCGCTGCCCAGCACCATCCACCAAGCGCCCACCGTCGCTGCAAGCGAGAGCAACGCGAAGACTTTGAGCAGCGGGTCGCGCAGCAACTGGTGCTCGGCGTTGTGCAGCGCGCCTTGCTGTTCGTAGACCACCCCGAGGATCACCGCGAACAAGGCGATCAACGACAGCGCCACCACGAGATAGTGCGCGACGCGGAAGTTGATGCGCCGGCTCAACGCCGGCGGCAGCACCGAAGTCAGTGCGGCGTGCACCTGCTCAGCGGCACGCGAGTCGGTCTTGCAGCGGTCGTGGCAGCGCGACTCGAGCGTGCAGCACAGTGAGCAGATGGGTGCATCGTAGGCAGGGCACTGCGCCATGTCTTCCGACTCGAAGGCGTTCTCGCAGACCGAGCAAGCGACCAGTTCGCCCGGCTTCCAGTTCGCGAGATTGGGCCGTGCCTGGTAGTAGCGACCGCGCGTCCACCAGGCCAGCAGCGGCGAGGCGGCCATCGACGTGAGCAGCGCGATGAAGGGCGCGAACGCCTTGGCCACGGGGCCGAAGCTGCCCACGTAGGCGGCCATGCCGAGCATGGCTGCGACCAGCATTGCGCCCAGGCCGACCGGATTGATGTCGTAGAGGTGCGCGCGCTTGAACTCGATGTGCGGCGGGCTCCAGCCGAGCGGCTTGTTGATGACGAGGTCGGCCACGAGCGCGCCGACCCACGCGATCGCGACGTTGCTGTACAGGCCGAGCACGCCCTCGAGCGCCTCGAACACGCCGAGCGTCATCAACAGCACGGCGATCAGCACGTTGAAGACCAGCCAGACCACGCGGCCCGGGTGGCTGTGGGTCAGCCGCGCAAAGAAGTTCGACCAGGCGAGCGACCCGGCGTAGGCGTTGGTGACGTTGATCTTGATCTGCGAGACGACGATGAACAGTGTGGTCGCGCCCAGCACCCAGGCCGGTGAACTGAACACGTAGCCGAAGCCCGCGAGGTACATCTGCGTCGGCAGGATCGCCTTGTCGACACCGATCTCGTGCTGCAGCGCCAGGAAGGCCAGGAACGCACCACCCAGCATCTTCAGCATCCCGGGAACCACCCAGCCCGGCCCGGCCACAAGCACCGCACACCACCAGCGGCCGCGGTTCGCCGCGGTCTTCTCGGGCAGGAAGCGCAGGTAGTCGACCTGCTCGCCGATCTGGACGACGAGCGAGAACGCCACCGTCGCGGCCGCGCCGAACATCACCGCGTCGAACCCGTTGCTGTGAGACACACCGCCTACCAGCGTGGTGAAGTCGGTAAAAGCGTCCGGCTGTTTGATCAGCACCGCCAGGTAGGGCAGCACGAAGAGCAGCATCCAGACCGGCTGCGTCCACCATTGCAGGCGCTGGATCAGCGTGACGCCGTGCATCACGAGCGGCACGACACCCAGCGACGCGACGAGGTAGCACGCCGCCAGCGGCCAGCCGAAGTAGATCTGCAGCGCGAGCGCGAGGATGGCCGCCTCGAGCGCGAAAAAGATGAACGTGAACGACGCGTAGACGAGCGACGTGATGGTCGAGCCCAGGTAGCCGAAGCCGGCGCCGCGGGTGAGCAGGTCCATGTCGACGCCGTACTTGGCGGCGTAATAGCTGATGGGCAGCCCCGTCAGGAAGGTGACGACGCCCACCACGAGGATCGCCCATAGCGCGTTCGTGAAGCCGTAGTTCAGGGCGATGGCGCCGCCGATCGCCTCGAGCGCAAGGAACGAGGTCGCGCCGAACGCCGTGTTGGCGACGCGGAACTCGCTCCACTTGCGGAAGCTGCGCGGCGTGTAGCGCAGCGCGTAGTCTTCCATCGACTCGTTGGCCACCCACGAGTTGTAGTCGCGTCGGATGCGAAAGATGCGTTGGGGCTGCGAAGACACGGCACACGCTTTCCTGGACAGGCGTTGCGGCCCGGAGCACGCCAACTAGCAAGAAGCGTGCGCCGTCTCAGTTTCGGGCGTCCGCGAGTGTGCTCGACGCGGCGTGCACCGGCACTACGTTGATTGACGTATTCGCCGCGCAAGCACCCGCCAGCAACATCCAGATCAACCCGACTCCATCGCGTCGACCCGGCGCGATGGCCCTCGGACCGATGCTCGATCAATCCACCTGCCTGGAGAACTGCACACCATGTCCCGCGACAACGACCCTTCTTCGCTCGACTCGAACCGCCGCCGCCTTCTGCAAGGCGCCGCCGCGATCCCGATGCTGGGCCTCGGCGGCGTGAGCTTCGGCCAGCCCACCGCTTCGGTGAACACGACCAAGCTCGCCGTCACCGACACCGAGGTCACGGTCGGCCAGCTGCACTCGTCGACCGGCACGATGGCGATCTCGGAAACCGGGTCGATCCAGGCCGAACAGCTCGCCATCGACGAGATCAATGCGATGGGCGGCATCCTCGGCCGCAAGATCAAGGTCATCAAGGAAGACGGCGCCTCCGACTGGCCAACCTTCGCCGAGAAGTCGAAGAAGCTGCTGATCAACGACCACTGCGCCGCCGTTTTCGGCTGCTGGACCTCGGCGTCGCGAAAGGCCGTGTTGCCGGTGTTCGAGAAAGAGAACGGCCTGCTGTACTACCCGACCTTCTACGAGGGCCTGGAGCAGTCGAAGAACGTTTTCTACACCGGCCAGGAAGCGACGCAGCAGATCCTCTACAGCCTGGAGTGGGCGAAGAACGAGAAGAAGGCGAAGAGCTTCTTTCTGATCGGCTCCGACTACATCTGGCCGCGCACCTCGATGAAGATCGCGCGCAAGCACATCGAGAACTTCCAGAAGGGCAAGGTTGTCGGCGAGGAGTACTACCCGCTTGGCAGCACGAACTTCGGCTCGTTGATGAACAAGATCAAAGTGCAAAAGCCCGACTGCATCTACGCCGCGGTCGTCGGCGGCTCGAACGTCGCGTTCTACAAGGCGCTCAAGGCCGCCGGCATTACCGGCGACAAGCAGCTGCTCGTGACGCTGGCCGTCACTGAAGACGAGATGACCGGCGTCGGCGGCGAGAACTTCGCGGGCTTCTACTCGTCGATGAAGTATTTCCAGTCGCTCGACAACGACAACAACAAGAAATTCGTCGCCGCATTCAAGGCCAAGTACGGCAAGGACGCGGTGATCGGCGACGTGACGCAGGCCGGCTACCTCGGCCCCTGGCTGTGGAAGGCAGCGGTCGAGAAGGCAAAGAGCTTCGACGTCGACAAGGTCGTGGCCGCCTCGGCCTCGGGCATCGAGCTCAAGACGGCGCCCGAAGGCTATGTGAAGCTCGACGCCAACCACCACCTGTGGAGCAAGTCGCGCATCGCGATGGGCCTGCCGGATGGCACGTTCAAGGTCGTGTCCGAGTCACCCCAGCTCATTAAGCCCGATCCGTTCCCCAAGGGGTATCAGTGATCGCTGGGCGCTGAACCAGGCGGCCGCGCCCTGCGGCCGCCCCAGACCGAACCGCCGTTGCCCGCTGGAGCCGCGAATGAGTTTTTCCGAGATGCTGAATATTGGCCTGATGCAGGGCTTCGCGGGGCTGAGCCTGTTCGCGGTGCTGCTGCTGATGGGCCTGGGCCTGGCCATCATCTTCGGGCAGATGGGCGTGATCAACATGGCGCACGGCGAGTTCATGACGATAGGCGCCTACACCATCTACCTCGGCTCGCACCTGACGAGCCAGTACGCGCCATCGGTGGTGCCCTACTACTTTCCGTTCGCGGTTCTGCTCGCCTTTGGCTTCGCATTCGCCGGTGGCTGGCTGGTCGAGTGGGGCCTCATCCGGCACCTCTACAGACGCCCGCTCGACACGCTGCTGGCCACCTGGGGCATCAGCCTGGCGATGCAGCAGTGCTTCCGCACCTTCATCGGCCCGAAGGAGGTGAGCCCGACATTGCCCGATTGGCTGCTCGGCTCATGGGCGCCCTCGCCGGGCCTGGACATTCCGATCAACGGCATGTTCGTGCTCGCCCTGACGACCGTCGTGACCATCGGCGTGCTGATTGCGCTCAGCAAGAGCCGCTGGGGCTTGCGGGTGCGTGCCACGGTGAGCAACCGGGTGATGGCCAACGCCATCGGCATCGACACGAAAAAGACCGACCGGCTCACCTTCGCGATCGGTTGCGGCATCGCCGGCATGGCCGGCGCCGCCTTCACGACCATTGGTTCGACCGGGCCGACCTCGGGGCAGCTCTACATCGTCGACTCCTTCCTCGTCGTCACCTTCGGCGGCGCGGCGAGCCTGCTCGGCACCGTGGTGTCGGCATTCGGCATCGCGCAGACCCAGTCGATCACCGAGTTCTTCATGGCCGGCTCGATGGCGAAGGTGCTGACGCTGTCGCTGATCGTGTTGATCCTGATGGTGCGCCCACAGGGGCTGTTCGCCAGCAAGGTGCGGCGTTGACCGCTCACCCCACTTCTTCGAGGCCGACCCAATGAACGCCGTTCGAACCCTGATCAAGCGCTACCAACTCGCCAGCGTGCTCGTGCTCGCGGTTCTGCTCGCCGTCGTGCTGCCACTCGCGCTCGACATCTTCCGCCTGAACCTCGTCGGCAAGTACCTGACCTACGCCTTCGTCGCCGTCGGCCTCGTGATGGTGTGGGGCTACGGCGGGGTGCTGAGCCTCGGCCAGGGCGTGTTCTTCGGGCTGGGCGGTTACGCGATGGCGATGTTCCTGAAGCTCGAAGCGTCGGACCCGATCACAACGAAGATCCAGTCGACGCCGGGCATCCCCGACTTCATGGACTGGAACCAGATCACTGCGCTGCCGGCGCTGTGGGTGCCGTTCAAGTACCTGCCGTTTGCACTCATTGCAGTGGTCGCGGTGCCCACGCTGCTGGCGTGGATCGTCAGCTTCGCGATGTTCAAGCGGCGGGTCGGCGGTGTGTACTTCGCGATCATCACGCAGGCCGTGGCGCTGATCGTCACGGTGCTGATTATCGGGCAGCAGGGGTACACCGGCGGCGTCAACGGCATGACCGACCTGAAGACCGTGCTCGGCTGGGACACGCGCACCGATCACGCGAAGTACGTCCTCTACTACTTGTGCGTTGGGTTGCTGATCGCGAGCATCTTGCTGTGCCGCTGGATCCAGACCGGCAAGGCCGGGACGCTGCTGCTGGCGATGCGCGACAAGGAAGACCGCGTGCGCTTCTCCGGCTATGACGTCGCCAACTTTCGGGTCTTCACGTTCTGTCTGGCAGCGGCGTTGTCGGGAATCGGCGGCGCGATGTTCTCGCTGCAGGTGGGCTTTATGTCGCCGAGCTTCGTCGGCATCGTGCCCTCGGTCGAGATGGTGATCTTCGCAGCAGTCGGCGGACGCATGAGCCTGGTCGGCGCGGTCTACGGCACGCTGCTCGTCAATGCCGGAAAGACCTTCTTCTCGGAGAGCTTCCCGGACCTCTGGCTGTTCCTGATGGCCGCGCTGTTCATCGGCGTGACGATGGCGTTCCCGATGGGTCTGGCCGGGCTGTGGGAAAGCCACGTGGTGCCTTGGTGGGCGAGGCGGCGTCGCGGCATCGCATCGGTCTCCGATGCGCCGCCTGCCCGCTTCGACGCTCCATCAGCCGAGCCATCGAAGCTGCCCGCCGGCATCACCAGCCAGCAGGCCTGACCACAGAAAGCGCCGGATGAGCAACACCGATTTCGCCCTCGCGATCGAGGACCTGACCGTCTCGTTCGACGGCTTCAAGGCCATCGACGCGCTGACGCTCTACATCGACAAGAACGAACTGCGCGTGATCATCGGCCCGAACGGCGCCGGCAAGACCACGTTGCTGGACCTGATCTGCGGCAAGACGAAAGCCGGCGCCGGCAGCATCAAGTTCAAGAACACCGAGCTCACGAAGATGGCCGAGTTCAAGCGCGTGCGCCTCGGCATCGGCCGCAAGTTCCAGACGCCGTCGATCTACGAGAACCTCAGCGTCTTCCAGAACCTCGAGGTCTCGTTCCCGAAGGGCCGCTCGGTGATGGGCGCGCTCGCGTTCAAGTGCACGGACGAGGTGAAGGCGCGCGTGCAGGTGGTGGCCGAAGACATCTTTCTCTCCGATCGGCTCGACCTCGAAGCGGGGCTGCTGAGCCACGGCCAGAAGCAGTGGCTGGAGATCGGCATGCTCCTGATGCAAGAGCCCGAACTGTTGTTGCTCGACGAACCCATCGCCGGCATGAGTGCGCGCGAACGCGAACTCACCGCCGAACTGCTGCAGCGCATCTGCAAGAACCGTTCGGTGATCGTGATCGAGCACGACATGGATTTCGTCAAGCGCATCGCCCACAAGGTGACCGTGATGCACCAAGGAAAGATCCTCGCCGAAGGGCCGATGGAGCAGGTGCAGGCCGACCCCAGGGTCATCGACGTCTACCTCGGCCACTGATTGCCAGCCATCACGCCCACCATGACCACCGACACCCACCCCATGCTGAAGGTCACCGACCTGTTCGTCGCCTACGGGCAGAGCGAGGCGCTGCATGGCATCTCGTTCGAGGGCCACAGGAATGAGACGGTCGCCATCATGGGCCGCAACGGCATGGGCAAGACCACGCTGTTCAAGAGCCTGATGGGCGTGCTGCCCGTCAAGAGCGGCAGCATCGAGGTGGCCGGCGGCGAGGTCTCGAAAGACGAGAGCTTCCGCCGCGTCGCCAAAGGCATCGCCTACGTGCCGCAGGGCCGCATGATCTTCCCGACGCTCACCGTCGAGGAGAACATCCAGACCGGCCTGGAAAACTCGAAGACGCGCCGCATCCCGGATGAGATCTACGCCCTGTTCCCGGTGCTGTTCGACATGAAGCGCCGCAAGGGTGGCAACCTCTCCGGCGGCCAGCAGCAGCAGCTCGCGATCGCGCGCGCACTCGTGACCGAGCCCAAGGTGCTGCTGCTCGACGAGCCGACCGAGGGCATCCAGCCGTCGATCATCAAAGACATCGCCAAGGCGCTGAACGAGATCCGCAAGATGAAGCAGATCACGATCATCGTGTCCGAGCAGGTGCTGAGTTTCGCGATGGACGTCGCCGACCGCCTGTTCGTGATCGAGGGCGGCCGCCTCGTGCACGAGACCTCGCGTGCCGATACCGACGTGAGCCACATCAAGCAATACCTGTCCGTCTGATCTCTCACTCTTCTTCCCACCCCGCAGGAGACGCCCCATGGCCGAAACGCTGATCAAGGTCGACCTCACGAAGTCACCCACCGAGAACGAGAACATCCACAACCGCTGGCACCCGGATATCCCGATGGCCTGTTGGGTCAAGCCGGGCGACGACTTCATCCTCGAGACCGTCGACTGGACCGGCGGCTTCATCAAGAACAACGACAGCGCCGACGACGTGCGCGACATCGACCTCTCCACCGTGCACTACCTCTCGGGCCCGGTCGGCGTGAAGGGCGCGGAACCGGGCGACCTGCTGGTGGTCGACCTGCTTGACATCGGCGCCAAGCAAGACAGCCTGTGGGGCTTCAACGGCTTCTTCTCGAAGAAGAACGGAGGGGGCTTTCTGACCGAGCACTTCCCGCTCGCGCAGAAGTCGATCTGGGACATCGAGGGCATGTTCACCCGCTCGCGCCATGTGCCGGGCGTGAGCTACGCCGGGTTGATTCACCCTGGCCTGATCGGCTGCCTGCCCGACCCGAAGATGCTCGAGACGTGGAACGTGCGCGAGCAGGCGCTGATCGACTCCGACCCCGCCACCAGTGGCTTGGCCAACCCGCCGTTCGCGCCCACCGCGCACATGGGCCGCCTGACCGGTGCGGCGAAGGCCAAGGCCGCCGCCGAAGGGGCGCGTACCGTGCCGCCGCGCGAGCACGGCGGCAACTGCGACATCAAGGACCTGTCGCGCGGCTCCAAGGTGTTCTTCCCGGTCTACGTGGATGGCGCCGGCCTGTCGGTGGGCGACCTGCACTTCAGTCAGGGCGACGGCGAAATCACCTTCTGCGGCGCGATCGAGATGGCCGGCTGGGTGCACATGCGCGTCACGCTGATCAAGGGCGGCATGGCCAAGTACGGCATCAAGAACCCGATCTTCAAGCCCAGCCCGATCACGCCCACCTACAACGACTACCTGATCTTCGAGGGCATTTCGGTCGACGAGAGCGGCAAGCAGTACTACCTCGATGTCAACGTCGCCTACCGGCAGGCGTGCCTGAACGCGATCGAGTACTTGAAGAAGTTCGGCTACTCGGGCGCGCAGGCT